>JAEUPI010000095.1 GCA_016790175.1 Burkholderiaceae bacterium
GGCGTCGCTGCAGTCTGCGCTGGCAGGGTTGGTGGAGCGTCACGAGGTGCTGCGCAGTGCGCTGGGTGCGCACGACGGTGCGCTGCGGCTGCAGCTGCTGGATGCGCAGCAGGCGGCTGCGGCGCTGGTGCTGCAGCCCGAGGCCCTGGCGGCCGGGCAGACTCCGGCGCAGTGGCTGCAAGCCGCCGCGGCCGAGCCGTTCGATCTGTCACGCGCGCCGCTGCTGCGCGCGCGGCTGCTGCGCTCGGGGCCGCAGGAGCATGTGCTGCTGCTGTGCGTGCACCACGCCGTGGCCGACGGCTGGTCCATGGATGTGCTGGTGCGCGAGCTGGGCGCGCTGTACGAGGCCCATGTGCAGCAGCGCCCGAGCGCGCTGCCGGCGCTGCCGATCCAGTTTGCCGACTATGCCTGCTGGCTGCAGCAGCGCCTGCACGGCGAGCACGCCCAGCGCGAGCTGGCCTACTGGCGAGCGGCACTGGCCGAGCTGCAGCCGCTGCAGCTGCCCACCGATCGGCCGCGCCCGCTGCGCCCGACGCAGCACGGCGCGCAGCACGGCTTCGAGCTGGACAGCGAGCTCACCGCGCAGCTGCAGGCGCTGGCGCAGCGCGAGAACGTCACGCTGTTCATGCTGCTGCTGGCGGCCTGGCAGGTGCTGCTGATGCGCTACAGCGGCCAGCACGATCTGGCCGTGGGCTCTCCGGTGGCCGGCCGCCCGCGCAGCGAGCTCGAGCCGCTGATCGGCTATTTCGTCAACACGCTGGTGCTGCGCGCCGACGGCTCGGCCAACCCGGGCTTCACCACGCTGCTGCAGCAGGTGCGCCAGACCTGTGTGGAGGCCTTCGCCCACCAGGAGCTGCCCTTCGAGCGCGTGGTGGCCGAGCTCGCCCCGCAGCGCGAGCTCGGGCGCAATCCGCTGTACCAGGTGTGTTTTGCGCTGCAGAACATGCCCTCCTCGGCGCTGCAGCTGGGCACAGCGCTGCAGGTGCAGCGCCTGGCGCTGCACGCCGACAACGCCAAGTTCGATCTGTCGCTGTCGATCACACCCACCGAGTCGTCGCTGCGCGCGGCGCTGGAGTACAGCACCGAGCTGTTCGAGCCGGCCTTCGCACAGGCGCTGGCTCGGCACTATGCGCAGCTGCTGCGCAGCATCGTGCGTGCTCCCGAGACGCCGCTGCAGCAGCTGCAGCTGCTCGATGCGGCCGAGCGCCAGTTGCTGCTGCAGGGCTGGAACGATACGGCCCGCGACTTCCCGCGCACGCTCAACCTGGCCCAGCTGTTCGAGGCCCAGGTGCAGCGCAGCCCCGAGGCCACGGCGCTGCGCCTGGCCGACGGCCGCACGCTGAGCTATGCGCAGCTCAATGCCCGCGCCAACCGCCTGGCCCATGCGCTGATCCAGCGCGGTGTGGGCCCCGATGTGCCGGTGGGCCTGTGCCTGCCGCGCGGCGCCTCGATGGTGGTGGCAATGCTGGCCATCTTGAAGGCCGGCGGCGCTTATGTGCCTCTGGATCCGCAGTACCCCACCGAGCGCCTGGCCTTCATGCTCGACGACTGCGCCTGCGCGCTGCTGCTCACCAGCTCGGAGCTGCTCGAGCGACTGCCTCACGCCGGCACCCCCACCCTGCTGCTGCACCCCGAACTCGACGCCCTCGCCTCGTCCGGCCCACACACCGCCTCCTGCGACAACCCCATACACACCGCAGGCCCACACCACCTCGCCTACGTCATCTACACCTCCGGCTCCACTGGCAACCCAAAGGGCGTCGCCGTCGAACACGCCGCCGTCTGCAATCACCACCACTGGATGAATCGGGTCGTCGGCGTGACGCCCGACGATCGCGTGCTGCAGCTCACCTCGCCGAACTTCGATCCGTCGGTGTGGGAGCTGTTCGGGCCGCTGATGTGCGGCGCCTCGCTGGTTCTGCTGCCGGACGGCGCTCGGGCCGACACCTCCACCGTCGTGCGCACGATGCGCGACAGCGCCGTCACGATCATCTGCACGGTGCCGGCCGAGCTCGCCGTGATGCTCGAGGACCCGGCCATCGCGCAAAACACGTCGCTGCGCTGGGTGAACTGCGGCGGCGAAGCCCTGGAAAGACGCTTTGCACGACGGGTCAGGCAGACGTTGCCGGGTGCCACGTTGGTGAACTGCTACGGCCCCACGGAGACCTGCATCATCGCCACGACGATGATCGTCGACGATCAGCTCGACGGCCCGGGCTCGGTGCCGATCGGCCGACCGATCGACAATCTCCATTGCCTTGTCCTGGATGCCCAGCGGCACGCTGTTCCCCCCGGCGCGGTCGGGGAGTTGTACATCGGCGGCGCCGGCCTGGCGCGCGGCTACCTGAACCGGCCCGAGCTGACCGCCGAACGATTCGTCGAGCATCCGCTCTGCCCAGGACAGCGCCTGTATCGCACCGGCGATGCGGTTCGCCGTCGACACGATGGCGCCTTGGAGTTCGTGGGTCGTGTCGACCGCCAGATCAAGCTCAACGGGGTGCGCATCGAGCTCGGGGAGATCGAGGCGGCACTGACTGAATGCGGCGGCGTCCGTCAATGCGCCGTCGTCGTCCGAGAAGACACACCCGGCATGCGCCGCTTGGTCGGCTACGTCGTCGGCGAGGCCGAAGCGGTCATCGACACGCGGGCGATCGGCCAGCAAATTGCCTCGCGGCTTCCGGCGGCGATGGTGCCACGGACGCTGGTTGCCATGGACGCGCTGCCGCTGCTGCCCAATGGCAAGGTGAATCGCAACGCACTTCCGGCCCCCAATCGATCGGAAGCGCAAACGCAGGACTTCCAGCCGCGCACGGTCACCGAGGAGCGTCTTGCGGAGCTCTGGGGGGAGCTTCTGGGTGCCCAGCGTGTTGGCGTTGAGGACAACTTCTTCGAGCTCGGAGGGCACTCGCTGCTGGCCACGCGGCTGATGATGCGCGTGCGTCGCGACTTCGGCTGCGAGGCGCCGCTGCGCTGGA
>JAEUPI010000106.1 GCA_016790175.1 Burkholderiaceae bacterium
GGTCACCCATTCGCCGGCGGACGAGTAGCCGCTGCCGTATGGGTAGTAGGGTGCGACCACGCAGGCCGACAGGCCGAGCACGGCCAGCGTCGACCACGCGGCGATGCGCCATCGCGTCATGCGGTTCCCCTCGGCCACCGCAACGGCGGCGGCATGAGAACGCTAACCCGCTGCCCGCCCTCGCCGATGACGCGAGCAACGTAGCTTTACATCGCGCGGCTCGGGGCCGTGCCGCTCAGCTCGGGCATGCGGGTGCGGCCGGCGTGGCAGGTGCCATCAGGTCGCGCAGCAGCGACTGGCTGAACAGGTCGTCGAGCGGACGCACCCCGCTGTGCATCATCGACTGCAGGCCCTGCAGCCAGGTGGTCATGCCGTCGAGCCGGCCGGCGTCGACGCTGGGGCGGGCCTGGGTGAGCGTGTCGGTGGCGTTGCGCACGGCAGCGTCATACAACTCCTGGCCGAAGCGGATGGCGGCGGCCGAATCGAAGCGCATCAGCTCGATCTGGATCGCCATCACGTCGGTCAGCTCCCTGGCCTCGTGCAGGCGGCGCGCCATGTCTTCGTAGCGCTTGATCGCCAGGTGCGTCATGTCCCACTGCACCTTGCGCACCGATTCCACCGCGCGCAGCCAGGCCATGGCCGACTGCAGCGAAAGCTCGAGCTGGTCGCGGGTAAGGCCGACCCAGCCCTCCGATGCCGATGGCGGCATCGCCGCGGCGGCGGCACCGTCGGGCTTGGCGGCCGGCGCTTGCGCGCGCGGGCGGCGCGGCGTGGCTTTCATGGGGCGTCTCCTGGTGGACATGCGGAAGCGCATGTTGCGCCGGCATCTGCGAGGTCGATTGACCTTGCGCAATCGCCCGGCCGTTGTGCGCCGGAGCATCGGCACAACCCTACTGATGAATCTCGGCGCATGCGCCGGAAAATCCTGCCATGCCCGAATCGAACGCCGCCCCCAGCTATCCCGCGCTCGACATTCCGTTGAAGTCGACGATTGCGCGCTTCACGCACGGCATCTCGCCGGCGGCGGTGACGGCGGCGATGCTCGACTGGTGGACGCACCTCGCCGTCTCGCCCGGCAAGCAGCTCGCGCTCACCGAAAGCGCCTGGAACAAGTGGCTGCGTCTCATGATGGCGATGCAGGAATGCGCCGCCGGGCAGGCGTCTTCCTGCGTGCCCGCGGCAGCGCACGACAAGCGCTTCGACCATCCGGCGTGGCGCGACGAGCCGTTTCACCTGGCGTCGCAGGCGTTCCTGCTGTGGGAGCAGTGGTGGCAGGAGGCCGCCACCGGGGTGCGCGGCGTGTCGGCGCACGACGAGCAGGTGGCGTCGTTCGTGATGCGGCAGATGACCGACGTGCTGTCGCCCTCGAACCAGGTCTCGGGCAACCCCGAGGTGCTGCAGGCGACGCTGGCAGCCGGCGGGCAGAACCTGCTGCACGGTGCCGCCAACTGGTGGCGCGACTACATGGCCGTGCTCACCGACGGCCGGCCGAAAGACGCCGAGAAGTTCACTCCCGGCGCCACGGTGGCCGTCACACCGGGCAAGGTGGTGCTGCGCAACCGGCTGATCGAGCTGATCCAGTACGCACCGACGACACCGCACGTGCACCCCGAGCCGGTGCTGATCGTGCCGTCGTGGATCATGAAGTACTACATCCTCGATCTGTCGCCGCGCAACTCGTTGGTGAAGTACCTCGTCGACCGCGGGCACACGGTGTTCATGATCTCGTGGCGCAACCCGGGGCCCGACGACCGCGAGCTGGCGATGGAAGACTACGTGCAGCAAGGGGTGATGGCCGCGCTGCGCGCCGTGCAGCAGGCGATGCCGCGCGAGCACTCTCGTGGGCATGTGCATGCAATGGGCTACTGCCTCGGCGGCACTCTGTTGACCATGGCCGCGGCCGCGCTTGCGCGCGATGGCCGCTCCCCGCTCGCCACGATGACGCTGCTGGCCGCGCAGACCGACTTCGAGGAGCCCGGCGAACTGGGCTTGTTCATCGACGAAAGCCAGATCGCCTTTCTGGAAGACGTGATGGCCGAGCGCGGTTATCTCGACGGCCGGCAGATGGCCGGTGCCTTCGCGCTGATCAACAGCAAGGACCTGGTGTGGTCCAAGCTCGTGCACGAATACCTGATGGGTGCGCAGACGCCGCTGAACGACCTGCGCGCCTGGAACGCCGACGCCACGCGCATGCCGGCACGCATGCACGGCGAGTATCTGCGGCGGCTGTACCTGCATAACGAACTCGCCGAGGGCAGCTTCGTGGTCGGCGGGGCCCCGGTGGTGCTGCGCGACATCCGCGTGCCGACCTACGTGGTCGCCACCGAGCGCGACCATGTGTCGCCGTGGCGTTCGGTCTTCAAGATCCACCGGCTGAGCGATGCCCCGTTGCGCTTCGTGCTCAGCTCGGGCGGGCACAACGTGGGCATCGTGAATCCGCCCGACGGCCCGGCGGCGAGCAAGTCGGCCAGTTTCCGCGTTGCCGAACGATCGGTGCGCAACAACCATGCCGAGCCGCAGGCCTGGGCCGACGCCGCCGAACAGCATGCCGGCTCATGGTGGCCCGACTGGGCAGCCTGGCTCGCGGCGCATTCGACGCGCAAGGTGACGCCGCCGCCGTTCGGGGGCAAAGGCACGAAGCGGCTGCCGGTGCTGGACAATGCACCCGGCCGTTACGTGCACGAAACCTGATCCGTTCTGACGCATTGGTGATCACCGAAGAGCAGGCGCTGGATCGTTCGACGCAACTGGTCGACGCCTTGATCGACCAGCTGCAGCGCGGCGGCACCCCGACGCGCCTGGTGCAGACCCATATCTCCTGGGTGCTGCTGGCTGGTGAGTTCGCCTGGAAGATCAAGAAGCCGGTGCGCTTCGGCTTCCTCGACTTCAGCACGCTGGCGCTGCGCCAGCGCTATTGCGAGGAAGAGCTGCGCGTGAACCGGCGGCTGGCGCCGGCGCTGTACCTCGCGGTGGTGCCGATTCGCGGCACGGTGGAGGCGCCGCGGCTCGGCAACGGCGCCGGTGAGCCCGACGACGAGGCGCACGGCGAGGTCATCGAGTTCGCGGTAAAGATGCAGCGTCTGCCCGACGACGCGCTTGCCAGCGAAGAGCTGCTGCGCGAGGCGCTGTCGGCCGACGACGTGGTGCGCTTTGCGCAACGCCTGGCGGCCTTTCACCGCGAGGCGGCCACGCCGGCGCCGGGCAACACCTATGCGACGCCGGAGCGCATCGTCGCCGCCGCGCTCGGACCGTTGGCGGCATTGCCGGCCGGCGAGCCCGCGGCGCAGGGGGTGGACCTCGCGCGCTGGTTCGAGGCGCAGGCGCCGCTGCTCGCGCCGCTGTGGACCGCCCGCCGCGCGCACAGCCGCGTGCGCGAGTGCCACGGCGACCTGCACCTCGACAACGTGGTGCGGCTGGGCGGCGAACTGACCGCCTTCGACGGCATCGAGTTCGACGATGGCCTGCGCTTCATCGACGTGCTCAGCGATGCCGGCTTCCTGGCGATGGACCTGCAGGCCCATCGCCGGCCCGACCTGGCCACGGTATTCCTCAACGCCTATCTCGAGGTGACCGGCGACTACGACGGCCTGCCGGTGCTGCGCTTCTACATGGTCTACCGCGCCGTGGTGCGCGCGATGGTGGCCACGCTGCGCGAGGCGCAGGGCGTGCGCGCGCCGCATGCCCTGCCGGCGGCCGACTACCTGGCGCTCGCGCTGCGCCTGACCCGGCAGTGGGACCCGCGCCTGCTGATCACGCACGGCCTGCCCGGCTCGGGCAAGAGCTTCGTGTCGCAGCGCGTGGCCACCGCCTGTGGTGCGATCCGCGTGCGATCCGATGTCGAGCGCCGACGCATGCTCGGCAGCGGGCGCTACGCCGAGGTCGACAGCTCGGCCGTCTATGCGCGGCTGCGTGCGGTGGCCATGTCGGCGCTCGAGGCGGGCGATCCGGTGGTGGTCGACGCCGCCTGCCTGCAGCGCGGCCAGCGCGACGCGCTGCGCGCGGTGGCGGCCGCTGCGAAGGCGCCGTTCGCGATCCTCGACTGCACGGCGCGAGACGAGGTGCTGCGCGAGCGCGTATCGGCCCGCACGGCGGCCGGCACCGACGCCTCGGAGGCCGACACCGCGGTGCTTGACTTGCTGCGTGAACGCCGCGTGCCGCTGCAGCCCGACGAGCTGGAACGCACGATCCGCGTCGACACCGAGCAGCCCATAGCCACCGGCGCCATCGCAGCCGCTTGGCTGCGCATGGCGCCGGTGGGGGACGAGGTGGACGGCTGAGCGCCGTCGCGGTCGGTCAGGGCTTCAGCACACAACCCCAGAAGCCGTTGGCGTCAACCGTGCACTCGTAGGTCTTCGGTACCGTGTCAGACCCGGTGCCGCTGGCGAAGGTGCGCTGCACAGTGAACAGTTCCACACCCGGTGCCGATGGTGCGAGACGCTTGACCTCGGACCAGCCGTTGTTGCCGTACACGACTGCGCGGCCGCCGATGTTCGTGAAGTTCTCGAACTTGAAGTGACGCTGGTAGCGCAGGTCAGGCGTCGTCGTCGGCTGCGTCTTGCAGTAGACGAAGTCGTTGTTCTCCGGTTGCGGGTCGGCCTGGCAGGGGCGCATCGTTCCGTTGACCGTGAACGGATCGTCGGTGAGGTAGCGGCCGCCGAGGGCGTGTCCACCGGTCGGGCCGGTGCCGTTGTCGCTGTAGCCGGTCCAGGCGAGGTCATTGCCCCACACGAACGAGTTGTACAGGTTCGTCACGCACTTCTTGGCTGCTCCTGTGCCCGTGCACTCGATGTAGGAGAACGAGTAGGCATTGCGCGGGAAGGGCTCACCACCGGCGTCCGGCGTGCCGTTGCCGGTGGCCGTCGCCGTGTTCACGAAGATGCGGAACTGGTTCGCGCCGAGGCTCGTGTACAGGATCTGCGTCGGCCACTTGCAGACCCCAGGCGTCTCCGGCGGTCCTGGCAGATACGGTGAGACCAAATTGGCCGGCGGGCACTGGTTGTCGAGCGAAGTGCTGGTGAAGGACTGCTGCACCTCCAGGTCCACCCCGCCGAACAGGGTGAAGCCGGTACTCGTCTTGCAGTTGTTCAGCTTGATGGCGCGGTCGGCGCCGCTCTGGAAGGTCTGCACCGTGCCGCCGCCAGGGCAGTTCACGAGATTTGTGGACGCCAGATCGAACGGCAGGTCGGCCATGTCGCGCAAGGCCTGCGCCATTGCGACCACGAACGCCGGCGGGTTGTAGGTCGTACCGATCGCCGTCAGCACCTGGCCGGCGTCGGTGCCGGGGTCGCTGATTGGCATGTCGGGAATAAGCGTGATACCTGCCTTCTGCGTTGTGTTCAACGAAGCCCAGGAGCCCAGCAGGTTCGGCGTGACCTCCAGCGCTTGCGCGGCCGACGTGGTGGTGCTGCCCACAGTGTCGGTCGCCTTCGCGGTGATCGTGTAGCTGCCCGCCGCGACGTTGGCCCAGGTGGCCTGGAACGGCGCGCTCGTATCCTCACCGATCTTGGTTGCACCGTTGAAGAATTCGACCTTGGCGATGCCATCGGTGTCGGACGCCGAGGCCGTGAGCGTCAGCGTCTTCGGCGCATTGCCGGCGTCGAGCGTCTGTGCCGCCGCCGAAGTGATGTTCACCGTCGGCGGCACGTTGGCCGCGATGACGATGTTCTTCGATGCCGACGTGGTCTTGCCGCCGAGGTTGTCGGTGGCCGTCGCAGTGACGCCGTAGGTGCCGAACTGCGCTGCGCTGACCGGCACCGTCGCGGTCCACTTGCCTGCCGCGAGCGTGCCGTTGGTCTTGGTGGTGACGCCGCTGAGGGTGTAGGCGAACTCCACGCCAGTGATCGTGCCGTCGCCGTCGGCCGCCGACGCGGACATCAGGAGGTTTGTCGGCGCATTGGGGCCGGCCGTGGGGTTGTCGAGCGTCACGGTCGGCAGCGTGTTCGGCGGCACGTTCGCCGCCACCGATGCCGTGGTGGTCTGCGCCCCATCGTTGTCGGTGGCGCGTGCGGTGAACTGAACGCCACCGGTCACCGCGGTCCAGGAAAGCGTGTACTCGTTGGTCGTGCCCACGCGCGCGGCCTGGCCGAGCGGCGTGGCGCTGCCGTTGAGGAAGAACTCGACCTTGCTGATGCTGCCGTCACCGTCACTCGCCGTGGCGCGCAACGTGTAGTTCGTGCCCGGAATGATGCTTGCGCCGGCGGTCGGTGCGGTGATGTTGACCGTGGGTGACGCGTTGATGATCACCTGCACCGAATCCGACGTGGTGGTGTCGCCCTTGTCATCGGTGGCGCGGGCCACGAAGTGATACGTGCCTGCCGTCAGCGGATCCGTCGTCCGCTGGTATGAGGGCGGCGTGCCCACCGCAGTGGCCTCGCCTACGAGGGTCGTCGCGTCGTAGACGGGCGCGGCCGGGTTGATCTTGAAGAACTCGACCTTGGCGATCGAGCCGTCGGAGTCGGAGGCGTTGGCCGCCAGCGGCACTGCGAACGGCGAGTTGTTGGCCTTGAAGTTGTTGGCCGGCGCGGACATCGAGACCGTGGGCACCTGATTCTGCGCCGACGAGATCGCCCGCTCCGCCGACAGCGTGCCGGCGCCCGAGTTGTCGATGGCGCGCACGGTCAGCTTGTGCGGGCCGACCGGCGGATTGACCCAGTCGAACTCGAACGGGGCGGTCGTGTCCTCACCGATCTTCACGCCGTCGGCCAGAAACTCGACCTTGGCCACGGTGCCGTCGGCGTCGCTCGCCGTGGCAGTGATGTGCACCGTGTCGGTGGAGAAGAAGTTGGTGTTGGCCGCCGGTGCATCGAGAGTGACGGTGGGTGCCTGGTTGGCCGGCGTGGTCGGCTCGCTCGAGCCGCCGCCGCAGGCTGCCATCGCAGCCGCCGCGAGGGCCGTGAGGGCCCATCGTGACCAGTGCGGGCCTTGGTGCTTGTCGTCGTGCCGAATCGAGTGCGGTGTGCGATGCATGGTGTGGTTGGGCTCGTGGGGTGATGGGCCCTCGGCTTGATGCATCGCTTTCGTG
>JAEUPI010000126.1 GCA_016790175.1 Burkholderiaceae bacterium
GGCATCGTCGGTCTCGGCCACCGGCATCAGCCCGAGGTGGCGCTCGGTCATCGCGAGGCGCTCGTCGTGCGGCAGCGCACCGAGCACCGGCACGTCGGTGTAGTGCTCGATCACCGCACGCAGCTTGGCTTCGTGCCGCGAGCCGCCGAGCTGGTTGAGGATCACGCCGCCGATGCGGATGCCTCGGTCGAAGGCCTGGTAGCCGAGGATCAGCGGCGCGATGCCCCGCGTCATGCCGCGTGCGTCGAGCACCAGCAGCACCGGCGTCGCCAGGCGCTGCGCGAGCGCGGCATTGCTGTTGCTGCCGTCCAGCGCCAGACCGTCGTACAGGCCCTTGTTACCCTCGATCAGAGCCAGGTCGGCGTCGCCGGCGTACCGCGGCAGCGCGGCCGCGATCTCGGCGTCGTGCATCAGGTGCGGGTCGAGGTTGATGCACGGCCGCGCGCTTGCGCGCGAGAGCCACATCGGGTCGATGTAGTCGGGGCCCTTCTTGAAGGTCTGCACCTGCAGGCCGCGCCGTGCCATCGCGCGCGCCAGACCGATCGTGACCGTGGTCTTTCCCGACGACTTGTGTGCGGCCGAGATCAGCAGACGCGCGAGTTTCACGGCGCCTCCGCAGCGACATGGGGCTTCCGGTCGGGCGTCGGCAGGTCGTCCTGCGGCAGGAAGTCGAGCACCCGCACGCCCACCGTCGTCAGCACGAAGGCCGCACCCACGCCGCCCAGTCCGAGCAGCAGCTCGGGCCAGCTCGGCACGTAGTGCGCCACTGCGCTGTCGCCGAATGAACTGCTGGCTGCATACCCCGGAAAGATCTCGAGCGGGAAAGCCTGTCCACCGATGATGAAGACATAGAGGAAGGCGAACGCGCCGAGCACCACCGCTGCCGCAGCAGCCAGCGTGCCGCGTGCGCTGCCGCTGGCAGGCCCGAACAGCAGCACCAGCGGCAGCAGCGAGCCCAATGCCACATAACCGAGCCAGAACAGCGTGGCATAGACGCCGCCGCCGTCACGCCCGAGCAGGATGAAGGCCTCGAAGCCGTGCTGTCGCGCGAAATAGCCGTTCGTCAGGTGGTACACCGCCACCAGATACAACGCTGCCGCCACGAACACGCCCAGCAGCCGGGCCAGGCGCTGCTGCACGGCGGCGTCGAGCCGGCGCCCGTTCCAGGCGAACATCGACGACTGCACGACGAGAAAGATCGCCAGCCCCCAGCCGAAGGACAGCACGATGAACAGCGGCGCCAGCAGCGCCGACTGGTAGGCCTGGCGCGCGACCAGGAAGCCGAAGATCGAGCCGGTGCCGGTGGTCAGCACGAAGCGCCAGATCAGCGCCGCAATGCCGGCGGCCTTGGAGTACGGATTCATGCGGCGCTCGAACATCGTCCACAGGTAGATCGCGACGATGGCGAACATGCCGCTGTAGAGGAACACGTTCCACGCGAACACCGACGTGAAGTTGTAGTGCGTGGCGGCGACGATCACGCGCTCCGGGCGGCCGAGGTCGAGCATCAGCACCATCAGGCCGCCGGCCAGCAGCGTGAGGGCGAGCAGGCCCGACAGCGGCGCGCGCTTCTTGTAGACCGGCTCGCCGAACACCGAGCCGATCGACGCCACGTTGAGCACGCCGGAGGCGGCCACGATCATGAAGATCGCGAACACATGCGGCAGGCCCCAGACCACCTGGTTGTCCATGCCGGTGATCGCATGGCCGTGCTGGTCCATCACATGGGCGGCGAGCAGACCGGCACCGGCCAGCGCCCCGCCGGCGGCCAGCAGCAGCCAGTAGACACGGGCTTCGAGACTCTGGAAGCGGCTGGCGTCCATCTACAGACCTTGATAGCGCACGCCGGGGTCGAGGCGCAGATCGGCCCGCAGCTGGGTCGAACCGGCCTCGCGCACGCGACGCGAGATCTCGCTTTGCGGATCGTTCAGATCGCCGAACACGATCGCGCCGTGTCCGGCCTTGGTGCAGGCCTCGGCGCAGGCGGTGACCTTCTCGCCGCGGTCGATGCGGTGCACGCACAGCGTGCAGCTCTCGACGCAGCCCTTGCCGCGCGGCACGTCGGGCAGCTGGTCGGCCAGCGGCTCGTGCACGAACGAACGGGCCTTGTACGGGCAGGCCATCATGCAGTAGCGGCAGCCGATGCAGCTGTGGCGGTCGACCAGCACGATGCCGTCGGCGCGCTTGAACGAGGCGCCGGTGGGACACACGTCGACACAGGGCGGCTCGGCGCAATGCTGGCACATCACCGGCACCGAGGCGCGGCGGCCGGTCTTGATCTCGCGGATCTCGACCTTGCGGATCCACTGCGGATCGGTCGAGCGTTTCGGTGCGGCCATGCCGTTTTCGGTCTGGCAGGCATTGACGCAGTCGGTGCAGCCCTCGGCGCACTTCGTGGTGTCGATCAGCAGGCCCCAGCGCACCTTCGGGTTGGCGCCCGCCGATGGCGCCGCCGTGGCAGCCTGCGCCACCTCGATCAAGCGGATGCCGGGCGCCAGCGCCACGCCGCCGAACGCGGCCGCGGCCACGCCGAGCCAGCCGCGGCGGGTGGGCTCCGGCTTGCGCATCGGCCGGTCGTCGCTCATGGCGCGGCCTTCTTCGCCAGCTGCTGCGGCCGGCTGCTGTGGCACTCGAAGCAGTCGATCGTCACGGCGGCATACCGATGGCAGCTGACGCAGAAGTCGCCGCCGGCCTGCGCCACGCTGCCGCTCGTCGCGCCCGCATGGCAATCGATGCAACCCTTCAGGCTGTGCTTCGCGCCGCGGATGCCGCCATGCACCGTGGCATCGCGCTGGTGTTCGAGCATGCGCATGTGGTCGCGTCGCATCGTCGCGGTGTCCTCGACGCAGCGTTCGCCCTGTCGCGCCTTCTCGATCGCCGGGCCGAGGCCGCGCGTTGCGCCGTCCGCGGCGACGGACGCGACGGCGGTGCAGGCCAGCAGCGCGAGCAAGGCACGGCGCATCAACTCACTCCCCGAGGCCCATCTGGATGTAGCCGGTGGGGCACACGTCCTTGCAGATGTGGCAGCCGATGCACTTGTTGTAGTCGGTGTCCACGTAGCGACCGGTCGTGCTCTTGGACTTGGGCACCTTGAACACGGCCGTCTGCGGACAGTAGACGACGCAGTTGTCGCATTCGAAGCACAGGCCGCAGCTCATGCAGCGCTTGGCCTCAGCCTGCGCCTGCGCCTCCAGCAGCGGCAGCATGCGCTCCTCGAAATTGTTGAGCGCCTGCTCCTTCGTCAGCGTGACGATCTTGCGCTTGTTGCGTGCCGTGTACGGGAAGTGGCCGAGGAACAGTTCGCCGTGCGGGATCACGTAGCGGTCGGAGCGGTTGTCGAAGTTATGCACCGCTCCGGAGGACGCGTCGGTGCCATGCAGCGGCTCCTTGATATCGGTGACCTTGATGCCCTTCTCGACCAGCTTGCGCATCAGGTCGAAGCTGTGCACGTCGACCTTGGGCCGCTTGTCCTGCGCCTCGCCGCGCAGGTGGCGGTGAATGCCGTCGGCGGCGATCGCACCATGGCCGATCGCGGTGGTCAGCAGATGCGGGCGGATCACGTCGCCGCCGCAGAACAGGCCGGCCTGGCCCTGCACCTGGTAGTTCTTGTCGGCCGCCAGCGCGCCCTTGCCGTTGTTGAGCGCCTCCAGGCCGGTGAAATCCACCGCCTGGCCGATGGCCGAGACGATCAGGTCGGCCTCGATGTCCTGCTCGGTACCCGGCACGGTCTTGATCTCGAGCCGGCCGCCGACAAACTTGGCCTCGCACTGGATCACGCGCAGCGCCGTGGCGCGACCGGCGGCGTCTCGCACGACCGACACCGGCGCCAGGCCGCCGCGGATCGCGATGCCCTCGGCCAGCGCATGCTCCACCTCGTGCCGCGTGGCCTGCATCTTGTCGACCGCGAACACCGATGTCAGCGTGACCTCGGCACCCTGGCGCGCCGACAGCACCGCAGCATCGTGCGCCGCATAGCCGGCGATCGCCTGCTCGGGCCGGTCGGACTCGTGCACCTGGTCGATGTGGCCGAGGCGCCGCGCCACGGTGGCCACGTCGATCGAGGTGTCGCCGCCGCCGACCACGACCACGCGCTTGCCCACATGCCGCATGCGGCCGTCGTTGAAGGCCTTCAGGAACGCGGTGGCGGTCACCACGTTCGGCGCATCGCTGCCTTCGCAGGGCAGCGGGCGGCCGCTCTGCGCGCCGAGGCCGAGGAAGACGGCGTCGAAATCCTTGCGGATCTGCTCGAGCGTGATGTCGGTGCCGATGCGCGTGTTCATGCGCGCAGTGACGCCGAGGTCGAGGATGCGCTGGATCTCGGCGTCGAGCACCGTGCGCGGCGTGCGGAAGCCCGGGATGCCGTAGCGCATCATGCCGCCGAGTTCGGCGCGCTCGTCGAACAGCGTCACTTCGTGGCCCTTGCGCGCCAGCTGGTAGGCGGCCGAGAGCCCCGCCGGTCCGCCACCGATCACAGCGACCTTCTTGCCGCTCTTCTGTTCGGGCTTGGGAAAGGCGAGCTTGTGCTCGATCGCCCATTCGCCGAGGAAATGCTCGACCGAATTGATGCCGACGAAGTCTTCCACCTGATTGCGGTTGCAGCCGCTCTCGCAGGGCGCCGGGCACACGCGGCCCATCACCGACGGCAGCGGGTTGGCTTCGGTCAGGCGGCGCCAGGCGTATTCCTGCCAGGCCATGCCGGCCGGCGGCTTCTCGATGCCGCGCACGATGTTGAGGTAGCCGCGGATGTCCTCGCCCGACGGACACGAACCCTGGCACGGCGGCGTGCTCTGGATGTAGGTCGGGCACTTGTGCGAGTGGTCGGCGTCGAAGATCTCCTGCTGCCAGGGCAGGGGCTTGGCGTCGCCGTCCTTGTAGCGGCGGAAGGTCAGCGGCTTGGGCTCGACGTTGTCGATGGAACTGGACATGCGTGGTCTCCGGAACGGAATCGTTGGCGGGCTGCGGGCGGCTACTTCACCAGGCGTGCGATGCCCACCGCGTTGAGCACGTATTTCTCGAAGGCCGGCTCGGAACTGCCCGTCTTCATCTTGCGCAGGAAGTACTTCTCGAAGGCGATCTTGGCCAGATGCACCCACTTGCCCTTCTTGAACCAGTTGACGTTGCGCGGCGGGATCTGCGGCAGCGCCACGAAGGCGGCGCCGGTGTCGCCCATGTCGGCCAGACAGATCGCATTCCACGTCGCCTGGGCGGTGGCGGGTTTGCCCACCAGCTCGTTGGCGATGTTGTGCACGATGGCCGAGACCATGGTCTCGATCATGTAGCCGGTCTTCGGTGCGCCGGTGGCCACCGGCGTGACCTCCACCGGCGGGATCGCCACGCAGACGCCGGCGGAGAAGATGTTGCGGTACTTCTTGCTGCGCTGATGCTCGTCGATCAGCACGAACCCACGCGGATTGCACAGCTCGGGCACGGCAGCCACCGCATCCACGCCCTTGAAGGCCGGCAGCATCATCGAAAGCTTGAAGCCGATCTCGTGTTCCTTCACCGGCTCGCCGCGGTCGCTCATCTCGGTGGCGAACAGCTTGCCGGCCTCGACCTTGGTGGTCTTGGCGTTGGTGATCCACTTGATGTCGTGGTTGCGGAACTCGGATTCCAGCAGCGACTTGCTGTCGCCCACGCCGCCCAGGCCCAGGTGTCCGATGTAGGGCTCGCTGGTCACGAAGGTGATCGGTACCTTGTGGCGAAGCTTCTTCTTGCGCAGGTCGGCATCGAGGATGAAGGCGAACTCGTAGGCCGGCCCGAAGCAGCTGGCGCCGGGCATCGCGCCGATCACCACGTGCCCCGGGTTCTGCAGGAAGGCCTGGTAGTCGGCGAAGAAGGCTTCGGCATGGTCGACCGTGCACACCGAGTGCGTGAAGCCGCCGCCGCCCGATGTCGCCGGGCCGGCACCGGGCACCTCGTGAAACGCGAGCTTGGGCCCGGTGACGATGACCAGATAGTCGTAGTCCACGCTCTGGCCGCCGTCGACCGTGATGCGGTTGGACGCGGCATCGATCGCCGTCACCGGCCTGCCGATGAAGTCGATGCCCTTGCGCGCGAGCAGCGGCGCAATCGGCAGGATCACGTCGTCGCGTTTGCGCCAGCCCACGGCCACCCAGGGGTTGGACGGCACGAACTGGAAGTATTCGGTCGCGCTGACGACCGTGACCTTGTGTTCCTTCGGCAGGGTGTCGCGCATCTCGTAGGCGGCCGGCATGCCGCCGATGCCGGCACCCATGATCACGATATGGGCCATGGCAGGTCTCCTCGTCAGGGGGTCAACGCGTGTCGCCGAGCCGGATGGCGCGGCTGACGAGTTGGTGCACGCCGCCGACCAGGCTCATGTCGAAGCCATAGCTCGGCAGCACCTTGCTGAACTGCGCCTTGCAGATGGCGCAGATCGTGGCCATGAAGTTCACGCCATGGGTGTCGACCACCTGCTTCAGCGCCTCCATGCGCGGCAGCGCGCCCTTGACGCGCAGTTCGAGCAGGTCGTCGGTCAGCAGGCCCCCACCGCCGCCGCAGCAGAAGGTGGCCTCGTGCGTGGTGCCCGGTGCCATCTCGACGAAGCGGTTGGCCACCGTGCGGATGATGGCGCGCGGGATCTCGAACTGGCCGCCCGGCGCGTCGCCCATGCGCGAGCCGCGGGCGACGTTGCAGGAGTCGTGGAACGTGATCACGCGGTCGTCGTTCTTCTCCCTGTCGAAGCGCAGCGCACCGCGCTGGATCAGGTCCCAGGTGAACTCGCAGATGTGCATCGGCTGCTTGACGCTCGGATCGAGCTGCTTCTGCAGTTCGATGGCGAACGGGTCCTTGCCGCCGGCGCCGATGCCCACCAGCGTGTTCCAGAAGCTGTAGGCCACGCGCCAGGCATGGCCGCATTCACCGACCACGATGCGCTTGACGCCGAGCTCGAGCGCGGCCTCGCGGATGCGCAGCGCGATGGCGCGCAGCTGCTCGTAGTTGCCGATGAACAGGCCGAAGTTGCCCGCCTCGCTGGCCTTGGAGCTGAGCGTCCAGCGGATGCCCGCGGCATGGAACACCTTGGCGTAGCCGATCAGGCTCTCCACATGCGGCTCGGAGAAGAAGTCGGCGCTCGGTGTCACCAGCAGCACCTCGGCACCGGCCTCGTCGAGCGGAAAGCGCACGTCGACGCCGGTGTCGTCCTTGGTGTCCTCTTCCAGCCCGGTCAGCGTGTCGGCCAGCGCCGGCTCGGGGATGCCGAGGTTGTTGCCGATGCGGTGGACCTTGCCGATGATCTCGTTGGCGTACTTCTGGCCCAGGCCCACCGAGTCCATGATCTCGCGCGCGGCCATCGTCACCTCGGCGGTGTCGATGCCATAGGGGCAAAACACGCTGCAGCGACGGCATTCGGAGCACTGGTTGTAGTAGCTCCACCACTGGTCGAGCACGTCCTTCGTGAGGTCGACCGCGCCGACCAGCTTGGGGAAATGCTTGCCGGCCAAGGTGAAGTAGCGGCGGTACACGCCGCGCATCAGATCCTGCCGCGCCACCGGCATGTTCTTCGGGTCGCCGGTGCCGAGAAAGTAGTGGCACTTGTCGCTGCAGGCCCCGCAGTGCACGCAGGCGTCCATGTACACTCGCAGCGAGCGGTACTTGCCGAGCAGCTCGCCCATGCGCGCGATGGCGCGCTGTTCCCAGCCCTCGCCGAGTTCGCCGGGGAAACCGATCGCTTCCTGGATCTTGCTCGGCGCGACATACGGCTTGCTGTGCGCCATCGCCCCCTCGGCCACCAGCGGGATCACCGGGTAGGGCTTGAGCTTGGGCGTCTCGAATGCGGCGGTGGCCATTGGATGCTCAGCGCTTGTCGAGTGCCGCCGCCCAGGCGGCGACGTGGCGCGCCTCGCGCGGCGTGTCGGCCTGGTTGCGCGTGGGGCTGAAGAACAGGCCCGGCGCGTGCAGCAACTTTGAGATCGGGAACACGATCATCAGCAGCGCCACGAGGCTCAGGTGCAGCAGCAGCAGCGGATCAGCCGGCAGCGGCTGGATCGACAGACGCATCAGGCCGAGCATGAAGGCCTTGACCGCCACGATGTCGGTGTGGGCGACGAAGCGCATCGCCAAGCCGCTGGCCGCAATGGCCAGCAGCAGCGCCAGGTGCAGGTGGTCAGACGGCGTGGAGATGTAGCGCACGCGGTCGACCAGCACGCGTCGCGCCCACAGGCCCGCCAAGCCGGCCACCATGGCAAAGCCGGCATAGGTGCCGAAGAACTGGATGAAGACGATCGGCGTCCACACCGGCTGCTGGAAGTAGCGCACATGGCGCAGCAGCACCAGCAGCAGCGCGGCATGGAACATCCAGCCGAACAGCCAGGTCCACTTGCTGCCCTTGAACAGGCTTTCGAAAAACACCACCTCGCGCGTCAGGCGCAGCGCCACGCCGCCGGTGGTGACCGGCGCCGGCGTGGTGGGGATCAGCAGCGGCGCCGGCGTGCGCAGGTACAGCCGGATGCGCAGCGCGAGGCCGACGACGAGCACCGCCGTCGCGACATAGAACAGCAGGGCGTAGCCGATCGCCAGCGCCGACATCGAAGCGTGCTCGCGGCGGTGGGCGACGGCGACGTCGTCAGACGCAGCCGGTGGGCTTGGGCAGGCCCGCGATCTTGCAGGCCTGCTTGGCCGGGCCATAGGGGAACAGCTCGTAGAGGTACTTGCTGTTGCCCTTGTCGGGGCCGAGCTGCTTGCCGATCGCCTTGGTCAGCACACGAACCGCGGGCGCGATCTGGTATTCGTTGTAGTACTCGCGCAGGAAGTTCACGACTTCCCAGTGGTTCGGCGACATCTCGACGTTCTCGCCCTTGGCGATCACGTTGGCGATGTCCTCGTTCCAGTCGGCCAGGTTGACGAGGTAGCCCTCCTCGTCGGTTTCGTAGGATTTGCCGTTGACTTCGATGGGCATGACGTTGCTCTCCTTGCAGGTTCTAGAGCCAGGTTTGGTTGGTAGGGTGTTCGGCCACCAGATCGACGAAACCGTCGTAGCCGACGGCCTTCACGCCGTCGATCAGACGGCCCGCCATGCCGCGTGCCTCGGCATCGGGCTGCAGCACGAAGACCTTCAGCCGCCTGGCGGCCGCCGCGAGGCCCGAGCTTGCCGCCAGCGCCGGCGTGGCGGCCAACACGGCGTCCTCGGTGAGCAGCAGGGCCTGGCCATCCTTGGCCAGGCGCAGGCAGCTGGCGAGCGCCGTGGTCTGTGCGGGGGACTTGTTGACGATGTGGAGCATGGCGGGTCCTAGAACGAAAGCACCACGTCCTGCCCGGCCATCAAGTCGGCCATTTCGGCCGTCGACAGCACCTCGACGTCGACCAGCAGGTCGTCTTCGGTGAGGCCGCGCGCTTCGAGCGACTCGCGCTCGACGTAGAGCTTCTCGACGTCGTAGCCCTCGAGCGCACGGTAGGTCTTGGAGTGGTTCTTGATGCCGGTGCCCTTGGTGTCCTGGCCCTTGACGATCTCGTAGACGCCGTCGTCGAGGAAGACGAGGCTCACGTCCTGGTCGAAGGTGGCCGTGATCAGCACGACCTCGAGGCTCTCGAGCGCGTAGATCGTGCCGTAGGGCGCCTTGCGGTTGACGAACATGAACTTCTTCATCGCGTGGCCTCGTCAGTCGCCGAAGGTGACCGTGCGGTCGCACTTGATGCCGGCATCGACCAGCTGGCCCAGGCCGCTGATGCGAAAGCCCGGCGCCAGCACCTCGTCCTTGATGCCGCGACGCAGCGCGGCGGCGACGCAGACCACCAGGTCGACGTTGTGCTCTTCCTTCAGCTTGCTCCAGCGGTTCACGATGTGGCGGTCGTCCTGCGGCGGCTCGGTGAGCTTGGTCGCGTTGTAGACGCCGTCGTGATAGAAGAACACGCGCATCACCTCGTGGCCCTTGGCAATCGCGGCCGCGGCGAAGTTCCAGGCGGTGTCGCTGGCCTGGTGCGTGTAGGGTCCTTCGCTGACCATCAAGGCGAGCTTCATCGCGATGAGGCCTCGGTCAGAACCGGATGTGGGTCGAGGCGTTCAGGTTCGCCCGCGAGCCACGCCAGTCGTCGATCAGGTACTTGGTGAACGGCAGATCGCATTTCTCGAAGAAGCGCGGCCAGCCGATGCGCTCGACCCAGTCGGACAGGCGCTCCCAGGAGCGCGCGTCGGCCTTGTAGGTGGCGAGGATCTTCTTGACGATCGCACTCACCTCGGGCCAGCGCGGCGGGTTGTTCGGCAGCCCCGAGGCCACCATCTTCATGAAGGTGGGCTTGCCGCGCGCGTTGCTGTTCTTGCCGCCGACCCAGATCGCCAGCTTGCTGTGCTCGGGGTCGTTGATCTGCATCGGCGGGCAGGGCGGATAGCAGGCACCGCAGCAGATGCACTTCTTCTCGTCGACCTCGAGGCTGGGCTTGCCGTTGACCAATGCCGGCCGGATCGCAGCCACCGGGCAGCGCGCCACCACGGCCGGGCGCTCGCAGACATTGGCCACCAGGTCGTGGTTGATCTTCGGCGGCTTGGTGTGCTGCACGACGATGGCGATGTCGGCCTGGCCGCCGCAGTTGATCTCGCAGCACGAGGTGGACAGGTGCACGCGGTTGGGCATCTCCTCGCGCACGAACTCCTCGTAGAGCTCGTCCATCAGCGCCTTCACGGCACCCGAGGCGTCGGTGCCCGGGATGTCGCAGTGCAGCCAGCCCTGAGTGTGCGCGATCATCGACACCGAGTTGCCGGTGCCGCCGACCGGGAAGCCGTTCTTCTTCAGCGTGTCGATCAGCGGGGCGACCTTGCGCTCCTCGCCGACCATGAACTCGATGTTGCTGCGGATGGTGAATCGCACATGGCCGTCGGCGAATTGGTCGGCGATGTCGCACAGCTTGCGGATCGTGTAGACGTCCATCTGCCGCTGCGTGCCGGCGCGCACCGTCCACACCTCGTCGCCGCTGTGCGACACATGGTGCAGCACGCCCGGGCGCGGGCGGTCGTGGTATTTCCAGTTGCCGTAGTTCGCCAGCAGCTTGGGGTGCATGTACGGCTTGGCATCGGGGCAGCCGCTCTCGATCGGGGCGCGTTGGGCCATGGTCGCTGAATTCCTGGTTCGTTCCGCGTTAACGTCGGCGTCGGGGCTCAGGCCGCCTTGATGGCGATCACCTTCTTGGCCTTGCGCTCGTTGGCCTTGGCCACCTCCTCGTCCCAGCCGTCGGTGCGCACGTAGGGGTTGGTGCGTGGCGTGGCGACCATGTTGGGGTCGATGTCGACGCCGATGCCCTCGAGGAAGTTGACGAGACCGATGCGCTCGATCATCTCGCCGGTGCGCTCGTGCTCGAGCGCGTTCTCGGCGAAGAAGTCGATCACCTTCTGACCCAGCTCGACCAGCGCGTCGTAGTCCTCGTCGGTCTTCAGCGGCATGAACGGCATCACCACCGTGCCCATCAGGTCGCCGATCTTCAGGGTGCGTTTGCCGCCGATCAGGATCGTCGCGCCGGTGTCGGTGCCATGTGCCAGCGCGCCGGTCATCACGTTGATGCAGTGCATGCAGCGCACGCAATTGCTGTTGTCGATCTCCAGCGCGTGGGTGTCGCTGACCTTGACGCTGGTGATCTTGTCGCCCTTGGCGACGTCCTTGATCTCCTTGAGCAGGATGGTCTTGGTCGGGCAACGCGTGATCACGTCGTTGACCAGCTCGTTCATGCCGTGCTTGGCGTACCACTTGCGCGCCAGCGTCTCGTCGCTGCGCATGTTGTCGCGCCAGGTGCCGATCACTGCCATGTCGGCGCGCTGGATCGAGTTCATGCAGTCGTTGGCGCAGCCGCTGAACTTGAACTTGAACTTGTACGGCAGTGCCGGCCGATGGATGTCGTCGGTGAAGGTATTGATCACCGCGCGATGCGCACGCTGCTCGTCGTAGCAGCTCTGCTCGCAGCGCGCCGCGCCGACGCAGCTCATGCTGGTGCGCACCGCGGGGCCGGCGCCGCCGAGATCGAAGCCGAGCTCGTTGAGCTCGTCGAAGGCCGCCTGCACATCGGCTGTCTTGGCGCCCTGGAACATGATGTCGCCGCTCTGGCCGTGAAAGGCGATCAGCCCGGAGCCGTGCTTCTCCCAGATCTCGCACATCTTTCGCAGCACGGCGGTGTCGTAGTGCATGCCGGCCGGCGGCTGGATGCGCAGCGTGTGGAACTCTGCGGCATCGGGGTAGACCGGCTTGCCGTCGGCGTCCTTCAGCTCGGTAAAGCGCGGGATCACGCCGCCGCCGTAGCCCATCACGCCGACGGTGCCGCCCTTCCAGTAACCCTTGCGCGTGCGGTACGAGGTCTCGAGCTGACCCATCAGGTCAACCATGTAGTCCTTGTCCTTGGCCAGGCGCTTCAGGCCGGTGACGAAGCTCGGCCAGGGCCCGCTCTCGAGTTCGTCGAGCATGGGCGTGGCATGCGGTTTCTTGGCCATCGCTGTGTGTCTCCTGAGTGGGTGCCGCCGCGCGGCGTGTTCTTCTCGCGCGGGCGGTCCTGTCGAAACGGTGGTGAACGATAGACGCGTTGCCTCGTGATGCCATTACCCGGAAGGGTTATCCGCCGCTCACCCACACCGGGTATGGACGCTCGTCTAGCCTCCGCGCTCAATGCCGCTTTCGAAAAACCTGCCATGCCACGCCTGACCTCCCTGGCCAAGCTGCGCGTGCCGCTCGGTGGTCAGGAGATCGAGCTGCAGCAGCTCGACCACGACGCCGGCGGCATGGCGTTGCTGCGCACCCGCATCCGTGAGGGCAGCCGCTTCACCGTGTTCGACATCGATCCGCAGACGGCACAGGCCTGGGGCCAGGCGCTGGTGCAGTGGGCGCAGGCGCAGCCCCGGAGCTGAACGCATGTCCGATTCGCAGGTGTCGCCAGTGGTCGACGTCGCCTTCGCGCTGCGAGGCGAGGCGCTGCCCCGAGACCCTGCTTGTGCGCTGGCCGCGGCGCTGGCCGCGCGGCTCGCCTGGCTGGCCGACCCGGCGCTGTGTGCCGTGCACAGGTTGAAGCTGGTGGCCGGCCACGGGGCGTTGGCGCTGCTGTCGAACCGCACCCGGTTGATCCTGCGCGTGCCGCGCGAGCGGCTGGCCGACCTGGCCACGCTGACGGGCACCGTGCTGGACGTGCAGGGCCAGCGCGTGCAGCTGGGCGCGCCGCAGATCCACGAGCTGGTGCTCCACGGCACCTTGTATGCCCCTCTGGTGGCCAGCGGCCACGACGACGAGCTCGCCTTCCTGTCCGAGGCCGAACAGGCACTGGCGCAACTCGGCGTGCGCGGTCGGCTGATCTGCGGCCGGCGCGGCCAGGTGCTGGCCGGGGCGGCTGGGGAACGCCGGGGATTCAGCCTGATGATCGACGGCCTTTCGCCGGAACACTCGCTGCGTCTGCAGACCCACGGGCTCGGGCCGCACCGGACGCTCGGCTGCGGCGTATTCGTCGCCCACCGCTCGGCGGCGGCGCTGCACGCGCTGGCCGCTTGAGGATCCACCCGACAACGACTTCCGGAGACACACAAGATGCCATACACCGTCCAGGGCCGCGAGCTCGAGACCGACAACGAGGGCTATCTGCTCGAGCCCGACTACAGCGACGAGGTGGTACCCGTCATTGCCGCCGCCGAGGGCATCACGCTGACCGAAGATCACTGGAAGGTTGTCCGTTACCTGCGCGACGAGTACCGCGAGCATGGCCACACGCCGAACTTCCGCAACCTGCTCAAGGGTCTGGCCGACGTGCTGCCCGGCTGCGACAGCAAGTCGCTTTATGAGCTGTTTCCCGTGGGGCCGGCCAAACAAGGCGCCAAGGTCGCCGGTTTGCCGCAGCCGCTGGGCAAGGGCGGATACTGATGGCCTCGGTCGCCCGCACTCCGCCGGCGATGCGCGTCCGCAGCCAGTGGTTCAAGCAGGGCGCGCCGAAGAGCGCGCAGGAGCAGGCTGGCGCCCTCGGTTTCATCGTCTGGCGCGCCGCGCGCCAGATGCTGCAGCGCATGCGCCAGGCAGGATTCGACATCGATGCCGGGCCGGCGTACTTCGCCTTCCTGCGCGAGGTCTGCGTGTTCCTGGTCAACGTGCTCGATCGGAACGCCCATGCCCGCCTGGGTGCCGACGAGCGGGTCGCCTTCACTTCGGCGCTGGTGCGCCATGTCGCAGCGACCTACGACGACAGCGCCCGCGATCTGCTGGGGCCGGCGATGGCAGGCAGCAGCCATGCCGACGCCTTGATCGAATTGTTCAACGAGTGCGCCGACCATTACGCCGATTTCGGCGCGGAGCCGGGCACCGACTCGGCGACGCAGGGCTTCGTTCCGGATTTCGCCTTCGTGCGCTACCTCGCCAGCCGCCTGGTCGCCACCGTGCCGCCGAAGGACGAACGCTGGGTGGCCGATCAGGTGATCGACATCGAGGCGCCCGAAGCGGTGAAGATCGTCAATGGCGCGATGCACAACCTCTACTCCACCGAACCGCGGCGCCCGCGACGCGAAGGATTCTCCGGTGACTGACCTCATCGCCGAGCGGCCTCTGGTGGCGCGCGGCAGCCCGTTCGACCTCGGCGACGACGATGTCTACCGCCGCTGGCGCGCGCACAAGCTCGCGACGCGGGCGCAGCGCGCCGAAGACCTGATCGTCGACGTCGCCGACCCCGAGGTGCTGAGCGCCGCCGAACGCGAGGCGATCCTGCGGCGCTGTGCCACCTGGAACATGGCGATCTACCGCCTGCCACGCGATGCGGCCGATCCGGCGGCGGCGCTGAGGGTGCGCTGCGCGCAGCTCGGGCTGAAGTCGCTCGACGCCAACTGGCTGGCCGACGACGACGGCCTGTCGAGCATTGCGGTGCGCCCGGCCGACGCCGCACCCGGCGTCGACGCGCACGGGGCCTACATCCCCTACACCGATCGCGCGATCCGCTGGCACACCGACGGCTACTACCACGAGGCCGGGCGCCGCATCCGGGCAATGGTGCTGCATGGCGTGCGGCCGGCGGCGGCCGGCGGGGTCAACGCGCTGCTCGATCACGAACTGGCCTACATCGCACTGCGCGACGCGTCGCCGCGCTGGGTGCGCGCGTTGATGGCTGACGATGCGATGACGATTCCCGAGCGCCGGGCCGTCGACGGCTCGGTGCGCGCGGCACAGAGCGGGCCGGTGTTTTCGGTCGATCCGGGCGATGGCTGTCTGCACATGCGCTACACGGCGCGCACGCGCAGCATCGAGTGGAAGGACGATGCCCCGACGCGCGAGGCCGCATCGTTCCTCGAACAGTTGTTGAACGGACAGAATCCGCAGGTGCTGCGACTGCGCCTCGAGGCTGGCATGGGCCTGGTCTGCCACAACGTGCTGCACGACCGGACCGCGTTCACCGACGATCCGGCGCGGCCGCGCCTGCTGTTGCGTGCACGCTTTCTCGATCGTGTGGCTGCGCCGACTCGCGGCCTCGGCAGCTGAAGCGGACCGGTGACGCACGATGGCACAGTGGGTCACCGTCTGGCGTGCCGCTCAGCTGGTGGGCGTGCCGCGCGGCGTGCTGCAGCAGCGCGTGCGATCGGGCGAACTCGAGCTGGCCGACGGCCTGGTCAGCACCGAGGCGCTGCTGAAGCTGTACCCGCAGGCGCAGCTCGAGGCCTCGGGCCTGCTCGAGCGGGTGGCGCATATCCGCGAGGACGCGTTCGCGCGCCGCGTGCGCGAGCGCCTGCTGCCGAGCCAGGAGGTGCTGGCGCAGCGTCTGTTCCGCCAGGGGCAGGAGCTGGCCGATACCCAGCGCCATCTGCAGCGCTACCACGCGCTGGTGATCGAATTGCGCGATCGCCTGCGCGAGATGCTGGCCGAGCCGGGCGCCGAGGCGACCCGCCTGGCCGACCTGCACCGACAGCTGAACGACGGGCTGGCGCGTGCACTGGCCACCGAACCGGTCGATTGGCTGGATGTGATGGACGACGTGCTCAAGGTGGTGTCGGCGCAGGTCACGCTGCGCCCGAGCGGCCACCAGTTCGCGGTCGAGGGTCGCGACACCCTGCTGCAGGCCGGGCTGCGTGCGGGCTTGAAGCTCAACTACGGTTGCGGCAACGGCACCTGCGGCATGTGCAAGGTGCGCGTGATCGGCGGCGAGGTCTGCAAGGTGGGACCGAGCGACTACCCGATGTCGGAGGCCGAACGGCAGCAGGGCTATGTGCTGATGTGCGCCCACTCGGCGGCGAGCAGCGAGCTGACGCTGGAGACGCTCGAGGCACAGGGGCCGGCCGACATCGCACCGCAGCAGATCGTCACCACCGTGCGGGCGGTGCGAGAGCTGGCGCCGAACACGAGGCTGCTGCACCTGCAGACGCCGCGCAGCCACCGGCTGCGATTCCTCGCCGGCCAGTCGGTCACATTGGCGCTGCAGGCCTCGGAGGCCACCGCCGGCGACGATGCGCGTGTCACCCTGCCGGTGGCCAGCTGTCCTTGCGACGACCGCAACCTGCATTTCTTCGTGCCGCGCGAGGCCGACGATGCGCTGGCGCGGCTGGTGTTCGACGGCACGATCCGCCCCGGCGACGCGTTGAACCTGCGCGGGCCGGTGGGCGATTTCGTGCTGCGCGAGGGACAGCGACCGCTGGTGTTCGCGGCCTGCGACCTCGGTTTCGCGCCGATCCGCAGCCTGATCGAGCATGCCCTGTCGCTCGACGCGGCGCCGTCGCTGTCGGTGTTCTGGCTGGCCACGCGCGGCGACGGGCATTTCCAGGCCAACCAGTGCCGAGCCTGGTCGGAGGCGCTCGACGGATTCGAGTACGCGCTGTTCACCGACGCCGACGCTGAGCGGGGTGCCCGGCAGGTCGCCGCCGCGATCCGTGCCGACCAGTTCGATGTCGATTGCGATCTCTATCTTGCCGGGCCCGAGCCGTTCGTGAAGGCACTCGGCGCCGCGCTGGTCGAAGCCGGCGTGCCGGCGACGCAGATCGCATCGGAGGTGGTATGAGTGCCGACTGCGGCGGCGGCGAACCGTACGCGCTGCGGGTGATCGGCCAGAGCATGTGGCCGGAGTTCGACGAGGGCGACATCGTGATCGTCGAGCGTGATGGCGCGCTGCGCGACGGCTGCTTCGTGATCGCGCAGGTCGACGGCGAGTACACGCTGCGCCAGCTCGTCCTCGAGGCCGAGGGCTGGTGCCTGAGCGCCATCAATCCGGCCTTCTCGGAACGCCGAACGATCGGCCTCGAGGCGGTGCACGGCGTGGTCATCCAGAAGTCGGTGCCGGGCCGGCGCCGACTGACCAAACGCTACGTTTGACGATGCCCTATTACGTGTTTCGCGTGCAGCCCTTCGCGATGCCCGAGCGCGTGGCCGAGTATCCCGTCTTCTCGGAGGCCTCGGCGATGGCCAAGTCGCTGCGTCCGGATCAGGCGACCAACGTGCGCATCCGCGTCGTGTTCGCCGAAAACCCGGAAGCGGCGGAAGACCTGCTGTTGACGCCCCGCGACCGCGCGCCGGCGGGCGACGACGAGTGAGCGCGCCGGCACAGGCCACCGGCGCCGGCGGCGACGCCGGACTCGGGGCGCTCGTGCGGGCGGTGCAGGCCAATGCGCACATTGCCGACGCCCGACATGCGGCCGACCTGCCGCTGTGCATCTTTCTGCTTCAGATGCGCGAGTACTACCGCTGGGAACAGGGCCTCGACTTCGACGCGCCGATCGACCGCGCCTTGCTGGGTCGCTGGCTGGCCGAACGCGAGCATCAATGGAAGGACCTCGAGTCGCAGCCGTATTCGCCACTGCCCTGGGCCGGACGCCACTTCGACCCGCTCGATGCCGACGCCCTGAACGCCGAGCTGCTGCCCCATGGCTGGGCCTATGTGGCGGCATGGGACGGCGCACAGCGACCGCTTTTCGCGCTGGCTGCCTTGCAGCGCGAGGAGTCGCCGGCCGGCGCCGCACCGGCTTTGCTCGAATGCGGCGACGAGCTGGCGCGCAGCCTTCTCGCGCCACCGGCCGCGCTGGTGGGCGCGCGCACCATCGTGCTGCGGAGGGAGGCGCTGGCGCGCTGGCTGTGGGAACGCGTGGAGATCGTTGCGCAGCGGCCGGTGCATGGACCGTGGCTCGCGCTGGTGGAGGCCTTCGGATTGCACGACGCCCGCCGATTCGCGGCTGCGAAGACCGAGCTGATCGAGGCGCTGATGCCGATGCTCGAATGGCACGAGCGTGGCGAGCACCGCGCGGCGCAGCGCCTGGAGCCCGGCTGGTCAGCGCTGCGGCTGGCGTTGCGGCAGCGGCCGGCCGACGCCAAGGTGCGTGCCGTGCGCGACCTGCTGGCCGACCTGGAGACCACCTTGCCGATGCTGCTCGAGCACCACGCGACGATGGCATTGCACGGCTGGTTCGCGCTGCTCGACGGCTGGCGCGAGCGGTTCTGTCCGGCCCTGCGGCCGGCCTATGCCGCCTGGTGCGACGGCGACGAAGGGCGTGCGCTGCGCCGCGTGGCGCACGACGGCGTCGAGCACTTTGCCGCGCTGGCCGACGAGCTGCTCGCGTTGCACCGGCGCGATGGCTCCGAGGCCGGTACCGCGATCTCGGCACGACTGGATGTCGACGACCCGGCGTCGCGTGTCGCGTTCACCGGTCGGTAGTCAGCCGCGCGCCTGCGGTGACGCTCCGATTTGGGCGGACCGCCGGGTTGCTCAGAACTCGATCTGATCGGCGATCGCCTTGATGCCCGCGGCGGCGCACTGTTCGTCGGCTTCGCCTCCAGGCGCGCCGGAAACGGCAATGGCGCCCAGGGTCTGCCCGCCGGCCTCGATCACCAGGCCGCCGCCGCCGGCGAACACACGCGGCAGTGCGCGCACGCCGCTCATCGGCTTGCCGGCCTGTGTCTCGGCGGCGAGCTGGCCTGTGGGTTGGCGAAAGCTCGCGGCCGTCCAGGCCTTGTTCATTGCCCCATCGATCGTGTGGGCGCCGGCATAGCGGTCGCGCAGCAGCACCTGCGTCAGTCCGGCGCGATCGACCACGGCCACGGCCGCCTGCCAGCCACTCTTGCGGCAATGTTCCAACGCCGCACGTGCAGCGGTGAGTGCCGTTTCGGGCGTCAAGTTGCGACTGGTGAACGTGCCTTGCTGAGCCCAGGCGGCCCAGGGAAACAGGACGACCAGGGCCGTCGTGACGAGGCGTTTCATGCGGATCCTCCTGCTGCCGGCCAATGCGGCTTGCACCACCTGGCGCGACTCGTGACGCGCCAGACATCACCGAAAATCAGTCTATGCGGATCGACGGGGGCGATTCTGAGCCAGCGCAATGGGTCGAACGGCCCATGAAGAGGCGAGCGTCGCCCGGCCTCACGCCCGGTCGCAGCTGATCGAGGCCGTGGCCACCAGTTCGTCGAACAGGGCCAACGAAACCCGGCCAGGCACCGCATAGGGATCGAGTGTCGCGGTGGCCGAGTACTTCAGCAGCAGCGCCGGATTCAGCCCGCTCACATGCACCTGGCCCATCGCCCAGCCCGCGAACCGCCGTTCGTCGATGTCCTCGTAGGCCAGCAGCTCGACGGCGGTGTGCCGCGGGTCGGCGACGATGCGGTTGTAGAGGCGATTGACGGCGCCGCGGCTGCCCTCGAGCACCTGCAGGAAGACGCCCGAGGCGAAACACAGCACACCGGTGATGCCATGGGCCGGGTTGTTGGCGCGGCACTGACGCAGCAGCGCCTGCAGCTCCTCGGCATCGACCGCCGGCACGGCCCGGCTCGCATACATCAGTCGCACCAGCATCGCGGTTCCTGGTTCAGCGCTCGGATTTCTTCGACAGCAGGGACAGGAATTCTCGCCGCAGATTCGGGTTCTTCAGGAAGGCGCCGCGCATCACGCTGTTGGTCATCGCCGAGTCGTCGTCCTTCACGCCGCGCCAATGCATGCAGAAATGGTCGGCCTCCATCACGATGGCCAGGCCGTCGGGCCGCACGCGCTCCTGCAAGGCATCGGCCAGCATCACGACCGCCTCCTCCTGGATCTGCGGGCGGGTCATCACCCAGTCGGTCAGGCGCGCGTATTTCGACAGGCCGATCAGGTTGGAGTGTTCGTTGGGCAGGATGCCGATCCACACCCGTCCGAGGATCGGGCACAGATGGTGCGAGCAGGCGCTGCGCACGCTGATCGGGCCCACGATCATCAGCTCGTTCAGGCGCGAGGCGTTCGGGAACTCGGTGACCTTCGGCTCGGCCACGTAGCGGCCGCGGAAGACCTCGTCGACGAACATGCGCGCCACGCGCTCGGCGGTGCCCTGGGTGTTGTGGTCGCCCTCGGTGTCGATCACCAGCGATCGCAGCACATCTTCGAGCTTCTCGCGCACCTCGACCTTGAGCTGCTCGAGTTCGCCCGGCTTGATGAATGCCGCGATGTTGTCGTTGGCGTGATAGCGGCAGTCGGCGCCGACCAGCCGGTAGCGGATGCGCTCCGAGACCGGCAGATCGGCCAGGTCGTCCTCGCTGCGCAACAGGCGTGTGATCGCGTGGGTCTTGTCGGACATGGCGGCGCGGTGCGGGCACGGGATACGGGGCCGACCATTCTGGCAGCGCAGCGGTCTGTGTGCCGGGCCGGGTCCGACAAGGCCCACAACGCGCGGGCCATTCGGTGTGCCGCCTAGACTGCTGGCTGACATGGCCACGTCACCCCCGCTGTCGCGCCTGTTGCTGGCCACCGCCGACGCGGTGGCTGCGGTGCGCGCCGGCCGCTCGCTCACCGACGCGTTGCTGCGCACGCCGGACCGGCTGCGCCCGGCCGTGCTGGCGCTGGCCAGCGACGTGCTGCGGCATCTGGGTTCTGCACTCGTGATCCGGCAGCAACTGGCGGCGAAGGCGCCGCCGGCGCCGGTGGACGCGCTGCTGCTGGCGGCGCTTGCCTTGCTGTGGCCTCATGCCGGCGGGCAGCCCTACGACGATCACACGCTGGTCGACCAGGCGGTCGGGGCGACCCGGGCCCGGGCGCCGGGCGCAGCAGGATTCGTCAATGCGGTGCTGCGGCGATTCGTGCGCGAACGCGACGCGCGCATCGTGGCGGCGAGCCATGACGCACAAGCCCAGTGGAACCACCCGCTGTGGTGGATCGAGCGGGTGCGTCACGACTGGCCAGACCGGTGGCAGGCCTTGCTGGAAGCCGCGAATCGCCCACCCCCGCTGATGTTGCGCGTGAACGCGCGGCGCAGCGACGCCGACGCTTACGTGCAGCGCCTCGCCGCGGGGGGCATCGCGGCGCGCTCGCTCGGGACACATGCCGTGTGGCTGCCGCAGCCGCGCCCGGTCGTCGAGCTGCCGGGATTTGCCGACGGCGACGTGTCGGTGCAGGATCTGTCGGCGCAACGTGCTGCGCCGTTGCTGATCGGCGCCGGGCTGGCGCCGGGCGCGCGCGTGCTCGACGCCTGCGCCGCGCCTGGCGGCAAGACCGCGCATCTGCTCGAGCTGGCCGACCTGGATCTCACCGCGCTCGATGCCGATGCCGGCCGGACGCAACGGATCCAGGACACACTGGCGCGCCTGCACCTCCGCGCGCGCACGCTGTGCGCCGACGCACGCGACACCGCGCGCTGGTGGGACGGCCGGCCTTTCGACGCGATCCTGCTCGATGCGCCGTGCACGGCCTCGGGCATCGTGCGCCGACATCCGGATATCCGCTGGCTGCGCCGACCCGAGGATCTGACCGCCCTGGCCCGGCTGCAGGCCGAGTTGCTCGACGCGCTGTGGCCGCTGCTCGCGCCGGGCGGGCGCCTGCTCTATGCCACCTGCTCGATCTTCCGCATCGAGGGTGAGCAACAGATCGACGCTTTTTTGCAACGCCATGCGCGGGACAACCCACAGCCGGACGATGCCGCACCGGGGCATCTGCTCCCCCTGCCGGAAAATTCGAACACGAGCGTCGCCGCACCGGTTCCGGTGGGCGACGGATTCTTCTACGCCTTGCTGCGAAAACCCTGATCGCCCCTTCGAATGCGCCGCGCGATCCTGCCCCATTGGCTGTCGCGCCTGGCGCGGCTGGCGGCGCTCTGGCTGTGCATGCTGTGCGCGCCCGGCGTGCGTGCACAGGGCGTTGAGCTCCATGCGCTCGAGCTGGTGCAGGCCGAAGGCGCGCTGACGCTGGAGTTCAGCGCCCGGCTGACGCTGTCGCGCGCGCTGGAGGATGCACTGCGGCGCGGCGTGCCGATGTACTTCGAGACCGAGGCCACGCTGTACCGCTCGCGCTGGTACTGGCGCGACGAGCGGGTAGCCCGCGTGTCGCGCAGCTACCGGCTGTCATACCAGCCGCTGACTGCCAACTGGCGCGTCGGCCTCGGCGGACTGGCACAGAGTTATGCCAGCCTGTCGGAGGCGCTGGCGGTGATTTCGCGCGTGGGCGACTGGCGGGTCGCCGATGCCGCGCAGATCGAACCCGACCAGCGTTACTACGTCGAGTTCAGCTACCGCCTCGACAACAGCCAGCTACCGCGGCCGATGCAGATCGGCCTGGGCAGCGACTGGTCGCTCGGCATCGAGCGCACGCTCAGACTCGGCGAAAAGGCGGTCGAAGCCGCCCGCAGATGAGCAAGTCGCTGCGCTGGGCCATCGTGGTGGCGCTGCTGGCGGCCTCCGGCGCGGCGCTGGTGATCGCCTTCATGCTCGCGCTGACCAGCGAGCGCGATCTCTTCGAGCGCAACTTCGTCTGGCTGTTCTGGGTCAACGTGGCGGTCGCCGCCGCGCTGGCGCTGGTGATCGGCATCGCGGCGACGCGGCTGGCGGTGCGCCTGCGCCGCGGCAAGTTCGGCAGCCGGCTGCTGCTGAAGCTGGCGGGCATCTTCGCGTTTGTCGGAGTCGTGCCCGGCATACTGATCTACACGGTGTCGGTGCAGTTCGTCTCGCGCAGCATCGAGACCTGGTTCGATGCCCGCGTGGCGGGTGCCCTCGACTCCGGGCTGGCGCTCGGCCGCACCACGCTCGAGGTGCTGGGCGCCGATCTCGTGGCCAAGACCCGTCTGGCGGCCGATCGGCTCGCCGAGACGCGAGCCCCGGTCGGCCCCTTGGCACTCGAGCGGGTGCGCGAGCAGATCGCCGCGCGCGACGTGATGCTGATCGGTGCGAACGGCCAGCCCCTGGCCAGCGCCAGTGCCAGGCCCGGCGCCGAGGCATTGCCGCCGGAGCGGCCGTCGGCCGCCTTGCTGCGCCAGGCGCGCGCGACCGGCGCGACCAGTCAGATCGAGGGCCTCGACGACGAGCCGCAGGCCGGGACGGTGCCGCGTGTGCGCCTGCGCGCGCTGGCCTTGCTGCCGGCCGCCGGCATCAGCCTGACGCCCGGCGACGACCGTTACCTGTTCGTCGTGCAGGCAGTCTCGCCGCAGCTGGTGGGCAATGCGCTGGCGGTGCAGAGCGCCTATCGCGAGTATCAGAAGCGTGCGATCGCGCAGGACGCGTTCCGGCGCATGTATATCGGCACGCTGACCCTGGCCCTCGTGCTCGCGGTGTTCGGCGCCGTGCTGCTCGCGGCCCTGCTGGGCAACCAGATTGCAAGGCCGCTGGTCGTGCTGGCCGAAGGCGTGCGTGAGGTGGCCGAAGGCAATCTCGCCGCCAAGCCGGTGTTCGCCTCGCGCGACGAGCTCGGAGGGCTGACGCTGGCCTTCGCACGCATGACCGAGCAGCTGGCCGATGCGCGCTCGCAGGTCGACCGCGGCGTGGCGCAGCTGGAAGGGGCGCGCACGCGGCTGCAGACGATCCTCGATTCCTTGTCGGCCGGCGTGATCGTGTTCGACCGCGAGCGGCATCTCGATACCGTGAACCCTGGTGCCACGCGCATCCTGCGCCAGCCGCTGTCGGCCTTCCGTGGCCGTGCGCTGGAGGAGGTTCCGGGCCTGGGCGAATTCGCGCGGGCAGTGTGGCAGCGTTTCGAGCTGCATCAGGCAAGCCCCGAGGCCGGCGAGCGTGACCATTGGCAAGACGCCTTCGAGCTCTCGGTCGGGCCGCAGGAATCGCTGAATCTGCTGGTGCGCGGCGCGGCGCTGCCGGGCGAGGCCCGGCTGATGGTGTTCGACGACATCACCGAGGTCGTCTCGGCGCAGCGTTCGGTGGCCTGGGGCGAGGTCGCGCGTCGCCTGGCCCACGAGATCAAGAACCCGCTGACGCCGATCCAGCTGTCGGCCGAGCGGCTCAAACTCAAGCTCGAGCCGCACCTCGACGCGACCGACCAGGCGATGCTCGACCGTTCGGTGAACACCATCGTGGCCCAGGTGCAGGCGATGAAGCAGCTGGTCGATGCCTTCCGCGACTTCGGCCGTCTGCCGGCGGCCCGCCTGGCGCCGCTGGACCTCAACGCGCTGATCGGCGAGGTGGTGGCGCTGTACGGCAGCGCGATCGAACAGGGCCGCCTGCAGGCGCGGCTCGAAAACGGCCTGCCCCCGATCGACGGCGATGCGACACAATTGCGCCAAGTGATCCATAACCTGCTGCAAAACGCACTCGATGCCGTGGCGGGCCGGCCCGACGGCCGCATCGAGGTGCGCACGGAGTTCGCTCACGGCACCGGCAACGACGTGCGTGCGGTGCGCCTCGTGGTGACGGACAATGGCGCCGGCTTCGCGGAAAAGGTGCTCAAGCGGGCCTTCGAACCGTACGTCACCACCAAGGCCAAAGGCACCGGGCTCGGATTGGCGGTGGTGCGCAAGATCGCCGACGAACATGGCGCCCGTTTGCGCATCGGCAACCTTCGGCAGGGCGGCGCTTCGGACGGGCCGGTGGTGGGTGCCCAAGTTTCGTTATCATTTTCCAGATTGAGTCCCGCGACGCCCGAGCCGGGCAGCGGCCAGGGCCCCGGTGGGTCGGGCGGCAACGCAACAACGCAGGTGCACTGAGCGCGGATGGCAACCATACTTGTAGTGGACGACGAGCTGGGCATACGCGGCCTGTTGTCCGACATCCTCTCCGACGAAGGTCACACGGTCGAGCTGGCCGAAAACGCGGCCGAAGCGCGCGCCGCCCGCGAGCGCATGCGGCCCGATCTCGTGCTGCTGGACATCTGGATGCCCGACGTCGACGGCATCACGCTGCTCAAGGAATGGGGCGCGGCCAACCTGCTGACGATGCCGGTCATCATGATGAGCGGCCACGGCACCATCGACACCGCGGTGGAGGCCACCAAGTTCGGCGCGTCGGCGTTCCTCGAGAAGCCGATCACGCTGCAGAAGCTGCTGCGATCGGTGGAGCAGGCGCTGGCCAAGCCGTCGCCGCGACCCGCCGCGGCGCCCGGGGGCGGCGCAACCATCTACCGGCTGGACACCGCCGCGCTGGCGCACGATGCGCCGATGCCCGGCGCCGGTATTGCGCCGATGCTGGCGCCACTGCCGACCGGCCCGCAGTCCGAGCAATCGTTCGATCTCGATCGGCCGTTGCGCGAGGCGCGCGATTCGTTTGAGAAGAGCTACTTCGAGTTCCACCTGGCGAAGGAAAACGGCTCGATGACGCGTGTGGCCGAGAAGACCGGCCTCGAGCGCACCCACCTGTACCGCAAGCTCAAGCAACTGGGCGTCGATCTGTCGCGCAACAAGCGCGGCAGCGCGATGTGACTGCCCCTCTATAATCGCCGGCTCCCGGCCTGGTAGCTCAGTTGGTAGAGCAGCGGACTGAAAATCCGCGTGTCGGTGGTTCGATTCCGCCCCAGGCCACCAATCCGCCGAAGGGTCGCTGATGAGCGAAACCCTCCCCGCTCCAGGTGCCGACGATCCGCGGCTCGACTTCAGCCGCGAGATGAGCTACGGCGACTACCTGCGCCTCGACGCCGTGCTCGGCGCACAGCATCCGCTGTCGCCCGACCACAACGAGATGCTGTTCATCGTGCAGCACCAGACCAGCGAGCTGTGGATGAAGCTGATGCTGCACGAACTGCGTGCCGCGGTGGCCCACATCGCCGGCGACGAGCTGCCGCCGGCCTTCAAGATGCTGGCACGCGTGAGCCGCATCATGGAGCAGCTGGTGCACGCATGGGACGTGCTCGGCACCATGACGCCGCCGGAGTATTCGGCGATCCGGCCCTACCTGAAGTCGAGCAGCGGATTCCAGAGCTGGCAGTACCGATGCATCGAGTTCATGATGGGCAACAAGAACCCGGCGATGCTCAGGCCGCATGCCCATGCGCCGGAGCGGCTGCAGGTGGTGGAGTCCGCGTGGCGTTCGCCGTCGCTCTACGACGAGTCCATCCGGCTGATGGCGCGCCGGGGGCTGCCTGTTCCGGCGACTCATCTCGAGCGTGACTGGACGCAGCCCTACCAGGCCGATGATGCGGTCGAGCGGGCCTGGCTCCAGGTGTACCGCGATCCGGGAGCGCGCTGGGATTTGTACCAGCTGGGCGAGGAACTGGTCGACCTCGAGGATGCGTTTCGCCTCTGGCGTTTTCGCCATGTGACCACGGTCGAGCGCGTGATCGGGTTCAAGCGCGGCACCGGCGGCACGAGCGGCGTGGCCTACCTGCGCAAGATGCTCGACGTGGTGCTGTTCCCCGAGTTGTGGCGACTGCGCACCGACCTGTAGTGGGGCGCCGCCGCGATAATCGCGGCCGTTCACGTTTCGGGACGATGCGCATGACGATGAAGATGAGCCTGCGCGGGCTGGTCGCCGGCCTGTTGTGGACGGTCGCCGGCACGGCCATGGCCCAGTCGGGCACGGTCACGGCGATCTGTTCCACCGACCAGAGCTGGTGCGAGCTCGCAGCCAGGGACTTTCAGGCCGCCACCGGCATCCGCGTGCAACAGGTGCGCAAGGCCACCGGCGAGGCGCTTGCGCAACTGCGCGCCGAGGCCGCCAACCCGAAGACCGATCTGTGGTGGGGCGGCACGGGGGATCCGTTCCTGCAGGCCGCCGAAGCCGGGTTGCTCGAGCCGTATCGGCCGACCTACCTGAACGACCTGCATGGCTGGGCCGTGCGGCAGTACGCCATGAGCGGCAACATGGTCGGCGGTTTCTACACCAGCGCCATCGGTTTCGGCTGGAACGACGAGGTCGTGCGCAAGAAGAAACTGCCGGTTCCCCGATGCTGGGCCGACCTGATCGACCCGAAGTACAAGGGCGAGATCGAGACCTCGCACCCCGCATCGAGCGGCACCGCCTACACCATCCTGGCCGGGTTGGTGCAGTTGATGGGCGAGGACGCGGCGTTCGACTACCTGAAGAAGCTTCACCGCAACATCACGCAGTACACGCGCAGCGGCACCGCGCAGGCCAAGAGCGTGGCCAAGGGCGAGGTGGCCGTGGGCGTCAGCTTCATCTTCGGCTTCGAGAACGAGCGCCAGCAGGGATTCCCGGTGCACAGCGCCGCGCCTTGCGAGGGCACCAGCTACGAGGTCGGCGGCATCGCGCTGATCAAGGGCGCCCGAAATCGCGATGCTGCGATCAAGTACTACGACTGGCTCATGAGTCCCGCGGGGCAGTCGATCGGCGCGAAGGCCAATTCGCTGCAGGTGCCGGCCAACAAGACCTTCAAGCCCGATCCGCGCATTCCGCTGATCGACAACGTGCGGCTGATCAAGTACGACTTCGAGAAGTACGGCCGGGCCGTCGAGCGCCGGCGGCTGATCGACCGCTGGGAGAAGGACGTCAACTCGTTGCCGCGCTGACGCGGCAGTCGATCATCCCATCCAGCGCTGCGCCGCGGCCTCGACGACCGCGGGTATCGGCATCGGCTTGCGCTGCAGGCTGCGCAGCCAGCTGGCGTCGTTGCCGTCGAACACCGAGTCGCGTACGAGGTTGCTGGCCTCCAGCGCCTGTAGATCGACTGCGTGCTCGTCGATGCGCGCCAGCGTGCGGATGATGTCATCGCGCAGCTTGTGGCGTTGTTTGGTCTTCGGATCGACGATCTCGCCGTCGAGGCCGAAGCGGCAGGCCTGGAAGCGATTGAAGGTGTACACGAGGTAGTCGTCCTCTTCGGGCTGGAACGGGCGCTCCTCGCGCAGGTACCGGCAGATGCATTGCAGATAGCAGGCGAGCGCGGCCGCCTTGTCCACCGACAGGGGCGTGTCGCACACGCGCAGTTCGATCGTGCCGTACTCGGGCTTGGGGCGGATGTCCCAGTAGAAGTCCTTCATCGACTGCACGACGCCGGTGCTCGTCATCTTGTCGAAGAACTGGCCGAAGGCCTCCCAGCCGAGCACGAACGGTGCACGGCCCGACAGCGGGAACGCGAATACCGAGTTCAGCCGCGCCGAGTGAAAGCCGGTGTCGACGCCCTGCACGAACGGCGAGCTTGCCGACAGCGCGATGAAATGCGGCACGTAGCGCGACAGCGCATGCAGCAGCCACATCGCCTCGTCGCCGCTCGGGACCCCCACGTGGACATGCTGGCCGAACACGGTGAACTGCTTGGCCAGGTAGCCGTAGAGCTCGCTGATGTAGTGAAAGCGTTCGGTCGGGAAGATCTGCTGTGCGCTCCAGTGCTGGAACGCATGCGTGCCGCCGCCGGAGATGCACAGGTTGAGCTTGCGTGCGGCACGCGACATCTGGCGGCGCAGGTCGTGCAGCTCGTCGCGCAGGCCCTGGTGATTGCGCTGGATCGACGTGCCGATCTCGATCATGCTGCGCGTGATCTCGGGCTTCACGTCCCACGCACCGGCGTGACCGGTCAGCTCACGCAGCAGGTCTTCGGCGCGCGGCGTGAGGTCGAAATCGTGGGTGTCCAGCAATTGCAGCTCGAGTTCGACGCCGAGCGTCAGCGCTTCCGACCGGCTGAAGGCCTCAAGTGCCATTTCTCGTGCTCCTGTCGTCGTCGGGGCATTCGTGGGCAATGCGCTGCAGCGGCCACAGGGCCCACAGCGGGCCGGTGAGTTGCATCAAGGTGGTGGCGATCAGCAGGGCCTGCATCACCGACGCGTCGGCGCCCGCCAATTGGCCGCGCCAGGAAAAGGAATCCGCGACCAGCAGCACGGCAAGGCTGCTCATCGGCTGCAGCGTCAGCGTCAGCGCGATGGCCTGTCGCCAGGACAGACCGCTCGGTCGCGCCGTGGCCGCGATGGCGACCCCCTTGCCCACCAGCCGCGCGACGATGATCGCCAGCACCCAGGGCCACAGCGAGGCCAGTTCGCTCAATGTGGACAGTACGCCGAAGCTCACGAACAGCAGCACCGTCAATGCGGCGCCCGCGCTGCCCAGGTGTGGCTCCACCGTCAGACGATGGCCCATGCGCGTGCGCGCGGTTACGCCGGCCACCAGCAGAGTCATCAGCGGCGACAGGCCCAGCGCCACCGCCAGCAGGGCGATCAGGATCACCAGCGCGATCTGCGTCACCGGCATCGTCGTGGCCTGGCCGTCGAGACGGCTGGTGCGGTCGAGCACCCAGCCGCCTGCCAGGCCGAGCAGCAGCGAGCCCAGGATCACGACCGCAGCGCTGGCCAGCAGCGCCCACAAGTCGTGACCGGGCGCGACGCCGAGCTGGCCCCATAGCGGCCAGAGCTTGATGCCGAGGATGGCCAGCACGCTGTTGAACGCGCTCATCGTGAGCAGCCTCTCTGCGACCTGCCCGCGCGGCCGGCCTTCGAGCACGGCGGCCATGGTGATCACCGGCGAGGTCGCTGCCGCGACGGCCGCCGCCACGCTGGCGCTGGCCGCCGGCGCTCCGAGGGCGGCGAGAACCCCTCCCACGGCCAGCGCCGCCAGCGCGGCCTCGAGCACGCAGCTGGCCGTGAGCCAGGGGTTGTCGATGAGCCAGCGCGGGCGAAGTCGCGTGCCGAGCTCGAAGACCAGCGCCGCCACGCCCAGATCGATCAGGGGTTTCCATGGATCGAGGTCGGCACGATTGAGCAGGTCGAACATCGCGCTGCTGGCCACCATGCCCACCAGCAGGTAGCCGAACAAGCGCGGCAGACGGAGATGCCGGTGCAGCGTGTTGGCGACGATCAAGGCCAGCAACACCACCAGCGCCAGCCCGAGCACCGGATCGGCTCCGCGCAGGGCGGTCATCGGGCCGCGCAGCAGCTCGGCGAACCAGTCGGCAACTTGTTGGGCCAGGGGGGTCATCGTTGGATCGTTAGCTCGGTCAGTGAGGGTCGGTGCAGGGCCCGACATCGTGTCGGGCCAGAATCGGTTTGTCCACGAAATCCGCCGGCGGTTTCATGACATTGCGCGCTGGAACTTGATTCTGGCCACCGTGCCCCCATTTGTCGGCGCGACGCCGCGCAGCGCGCGGGCTCGACCATGCAAATTTCGAGACGACCATGAACAGACAAACCCACGCATTCCAGGCCGAAGTCCGGCAGATCCTGCACCTCGTGACGCACTCCCTGTACTCCAACAAGGAGATCTTCCTGCGCGAGCTGATCAGCAACGCATCGGATGCCTGCGACAAGCTTCGCTTCGAGGCGCTCGACCGCGGCGACCTGTACGAGGATGCGCCGAACCTGGAAATCCGCATCCTCGTCGACATCGACAACAAGACGCTCACCATCCGCGACAACGGGATCGGCATGAGCGAAGACGAAGCGATTGCCCATCTCGGCACCATCGCCAAGAGTGGCACGCGCGAGTTCGTGGCCAGGCTCGAAGGGGACCAGAAGAAAGACGCCAACCTGATCGGCCAGTTCGGTGTCGGGTTCTACTCCGGATTCATCGTCGCCGACCGCATCACGGTGGAAACGCGCCGCGCCGGCCTCTCGCCGGCGCAGGGGGTGCGCTGGATCAGCGAGGGCGTCGGCGACTTCGAGGTCGAGCCGATCGACAAGCCCACACGCGGCACCGATGTCATCCTTCACCTTCGCGACGAAGACGCCGATTTCCTGTCGCCCTGGCGCATCAAGTCGATCGTCTCCAAGTATTCCGACCACATCTCGCTGCCGATCCTGATGCGCAAGGAGCAGTGGGACGAGGAGAAGAAGGCCCAGGTCCCGACCGACGAGTGGGAAACCATCAACAAGGCGGCCGCATTGTGGACGCGCCCCAAGAGCGACGTCACCGACGCGCAGTACCAGGAGTTCTACAAGCAGCTCAGCTACGACTCGGAGCCGCCGCTGGCCTACACGCACAACCGCGTCGAGGGTCGCAGCGAGTACACCCAGCTGCTGTACATCCCGGCCAAGGCGCCGTACGACCTGTGGAACCGCGACAAGCGCGGCGGCGTCAAGCTGTATGTCAAGCGCGTGTTCATCATGGACGACGCCGAGGCGCTGATGCCGGTGTATCTGCGCTTCGTGAAGGGTGTCGTCGATTCGGCCGACCTGCCGCTGAATGTCAGCCGCGAGCTGCTGCAGGAAAGCCGCGACGTCAAGGCGATTCGCGAAGGTTGCACCAAGCGTGTGCTGGCGATGCTCGAGGCGTTGGCCGATAGCGACAACGCCGACGAGAAGGCCAAGTATGCGAGGTTCTGGAAAGAGTTCGGTGCCGTGCTCAAGGAGGGCATCGGCGAGGACTTCGCGAACCGCGAGCGGCTGGCCAAGCTGTTCCGCTTTGCATCGACCCATGCCGCTGAAGGCGTGTCGCTGGCCGACTACGTGTCGCGCATGAAGGAAGGCCAGGAGGCGATCTACGTGATCACGGCCGACTCGCTGAAGGCGGCGCAATCGAGCCCGCAGCTCGAAATCTTCCGCAAGAAGGGCCTCGAAGTGATTCTGCTCGCCGACCGTGTCGACGAGTGGATGTTGAGTCACCTTCATGAGTTCGAGGGCAAGCCCTTGCAGAGCGTGGCCAAGGGCGCCGTCGATCTCGGCAAACTGCAGGACGAGCAGGAAAAGCAGCAGGCTGAATCCGCAGCCAAGGAGTTGCAGCCGCTGCTCGACAGGCTGAAGGCCACGCTCGGCGAGCGCGTGAAGGCTGTGCGCGTTAGCACAAGGCTGGTGGATTCACCGGCGTGCCTCGTCGTCGAGGAAGGCGACATGAGCGCGCATCTGGCGCGTCTGCTCAAGCAGGCCGGTCAGGACGCGCCAAGGACACAGCCGATTCTCGAGATCAACCCCGAGCATGCGCTGGTCCGCCGCCTGAGCGGGGGCGACGAGCGATTCGACGATCTTGCGCTGGTGCTGCTCGACCAGGCCTGGCTGGCCGAAGGTGGCCAGCTCGAGAACCCCTCCGAGTTCGTGCAGCGCATCAACCGGTTGCTGACGTCGGGCGGCAGTTGAGCCTGCCCCAGGCGACCGTGTCCGGGCCGCTCGCTCAGAGCGCCAGCGGGGGCTCCTCCATCGCGGCGATCTGTTCGCGCAACTGCTGTTGTTGCTGCAGCCAGTAGTTTGGGGTGCCGAACCACGGGAATCCGACAGGGAAGGCCGGGTCGTCCCAACGTTCGGCGAGCCAGGCGCTGTGGTGAATCATGCGCAGGGTGCGCAGCGGCTCGATCAACGCGATTTCGCGCAGGTCGAAGCTTGCGAACGCTGCGTAGCCGTCGAGCAGGCGGGCGAGCTGGCTGCGCATGGCCTCGCGTTCGCCGGACAGCAGCATCCACAGATCCTGCACCGCCGGGGCGTTGCAGCAATCGTCGAGGTCCACGATGTGCGGACCGGCTTCGCGCCAGAGGATGTTTCCGGGGTGCAGATCGCCGTGCACGCGGCGCACGGCGAGATCGGGAAGCGCAGAGTAGGCGCGCTCCACGAACTGCAGTGCCTGATCGCACAATCGCTCGTATCCATCGCGCTGCTCGGCCGGCACGGTGTCGGTTTGCAGCAACGCGTCGAGCCGGTCGCGGCCAAAAGTCTGCGGATCGAGTGTTCGTCTTGAGGTGAACCGGTCCGATCCGGACGTTGCATGCATGCGACCGACGAATCGTCCCAGCCACTGCAGCACGGCGGAATTGTCGAGTTCCGGGCCATGGCCTGACCGCATCGGATAGACGGCCCAGCGCGTGGCAGCGCCATCGTCATTCCGGCGCGCGAGCGTCGGCGGGTTGCCCAAGACCCGTGTGTGCGCCGTGCCGACAGGTGTGACCGCGATCGTCAGTGTTTGCGGCGCGATCACCGGCAGCTCATTTGCGGCCAGCAGGCATGCGTAAGCATGCTCTTCGAGGATCTGCTCGTCGCTCCAGCGAGCCGGTCGATAGAACTTGGCAGCCACCGCAGAACCGTCTTCCAGCATCACCTGGAAGACGCGGTTCTCGTATGAGTTGAGCTGAAGCAGGCGGCCGTCGCCACGGATCCCGCCGGCCTCGAGTGCCGTGAGAAGGCTGGCCGGCGTCAGCCGCTCGTACGGATGCGCCACCGCGGCCTCGCGTATCGGCGCCCGCCGCGAGACCCGCGGCTAATGTCGCGTGGTCGACGACACGCGTGGTGAATCCATCACCACGGCGCCCGTGGCGTCGTCCGGCGGCTCCGTGGGTGGTCCTTCGCTGGCGTCGGCGCCGGCACGTGACGGCTCACCCAGCGCACCGAACTCGCTCTGCGCAGCGGCTTCGGCCCGATTGTCGGGCGCGAAGAAGGAGTCCTGGAAGAAGTTCGAGTCTTGCCACAGCGCCGTGCGCTCGCGCCGACGGGGTGCAGCTGCGGCGGCGGGGATGACCTCGCGCCGAGGGTGTGGCGTCGGCGCGGCGGGTTGCGGCCCGCGCGAGGACGCCGCACTTTGCGGTACCAGCAACTGCAGCTCCGGAATCGACGGCATGTGTTCGACCGGGCAGCGCAAGTAGCGCACCCTGCAGGCTGTGAGCACGGCCTGCTTGATCTGCATGACACGGCGCGAGTTGCCGCGGTCGGTGTCGAGGTCGATTGCGGCCAGCACACGTCCGTTGGCGCTGCATACCGCGAACGTCACGTGGATCGAGCCGAGCAACTCGTACCAGTAGCGCACTTCCTGTGGATCGGTCGGCTGGCAGAAGCGCACCAGTGGCAGCTTGGACAACACGATGTGATGTGGAAGTGCCTCGCGGAGCTGCCGGTACACGCGTCGTTCGTCGGTGCTGAATACCGGTCGAGCCGACAGGTTCCATTCACTGGGCAGCGGTTTGACCTTGGGCACTCGCGGCCGCAACGCGAACCAGACCACTGCGGGCGCAAGCACTGCCACCGCCACCAGCGCGATGATCCAAGGAAGGGTCTGCTGCATGGTCAGGCAGCGCTGGGGAACGGGGTGTCAGCCAAATGAGGTCTCCGCGACGTCGCAGCCCCTGCCATCGCGGGGCCCGAGAAAGGCTGGCCGCGATGTTAACCGGTGTCATGGCCGCAGTAATCCCACGCTTACGGGCCAGCGCCCGACAAGCGGGACAGGTCGCATCGCTACGACGTTGGCGAGTCGTCGCCGTGACCGAGCCCTGCCATGCCCGCCAGCGTGTGCAGCAGCCCCTCGACCCGGCGCGCCTGGTTCTTGAGGTGATAGTTGATCTCGGCGGCGCTGTCTTCGACGATTTGCTCCACGTGCGATGCCAGCGTCTCCGGCGGCAATCGCAGCGAGGCCTCCGATTCGCCGCCCTCGCGGACGACTTCGGCCCCGGCGTTGCGGGCGATTCGCAGCATGGCCGTGTTCTCGCTCAACGCATGAACGATCAACGTCTGTACGCCCCGATTGCGTGCGTGCAACACCGCGAGGTCGAACAGGCGGCTGCCATAGCGCCGTCCACGTGCCCGGGCCGCGACCGATACGCCGAACTCTGCTTTCGTCGCCGGACGCCCGTCGTGGGTGGTCAGGTAGGCCAGGTGGGCCATGGCCAGCAGCCGCAGTCGGCGGTTGAAGACGCCGAGCACTTCGTCGCGATCGAAATCGAGTTGATCGACGTAGTGAGTGATCTGCGAGTCCGAGGCAGCGTAGCCGAACCGCAAATAGCGGTCGCGCTCGGGCAACTCGAGCAGGTGGGCAAGAATGCGACTGCGGTGTCGCTCTGACAGCGAGCGAATGGGTATCCAGGCCAGCCTGGGTCTACCTGGCAACTCGCTGGGTGGGCCGCTCACCGGCGCTTTTGGCGCCTGTGCTGTGCCCTGGACGTCGATCTGCTTCATTGCGAAGCCTCCGAACTGGGGTTTACCCGAAGATTAGCGAACGATCTGGTCAGACCGCGTTATGTTGCTATGCAGCAATTGGCTGCGCAACCCATTTCGTCAACTGCCGTCGGATATACTTGTCGGCTTTTCCCCGCTGGCGGCGGGGGAAATGATGCGTTCATGTCGTGCGGTCGCAACGGACAAGCGATGCCTCGACGAATCAGTCAAGCTGCCGCCCTGACGGGCCCGCGCGACGGGCCTACCCCGAAAGACACTCATGAAGACCTTCAGCGCCAAGCCGGCCGAAGTGAAGCACGAGTGGCTAGTGATTGACGCCACCGACAAGGTGCTCGGACGTGTCGCCAGCGAAGTGGCACTCCGTTTGCGCGGCAAGCACAAAGCCATCTACACGCCTCACGTCGATACCGGCGATTTCATCGTCGTCGTCAACGCCGACAAGATTCGCGTCACCGGCAACAAGGCCGAGCAGAAGACCTACTACCGCCATACGGGCTACCCCGGCGGCATCTACGCCACGAAGTTCAAGGACCTGCAGGCCAAGCATCCTGGCCGGGCCTTGCAGAAGGCGGTCAAGGGCATGCTGCCCAAGGGACCGCTGGGCTACGCGATGATCAAGAAACTGAAGGTGTATGCAGGCGCCACGCACCCGCACACCGCCCAGCAGCCCAAGGCGCTGGACATCTGAAGGAGCGGGTGATGATCGGCAACTGGAATTACGGCACGGGCCGCCGCAAATCGTCGGTGGCGCGGGTGTTCATCCGCAAGGGCAAAGGCGAAATCACGGTCAACGGGAAGCCGGTGGAGCAGTACTTCGGCCGTCAGACCTCGATCATGATCGTCAAGCAGCCCCTGCTTCTGACCCACAACGAGGCGGCGTTCGACATCAAGGTCAATGTGCATGGCGGCGGCGAGTCCGGACAGGCCGGCGCCGTTCGCCACGGCATCACGCGCGCCCTGATCGACTACGACACCGCACTCAAGCCAGACCTCAGCCGCGCCGGCTTCGTGACGCGCGACGCGCGCGAAGTGGAACGAAAGAAGGTCGGATTGCACGGCGCACGCCGCCGCAAGCAGTTCAGCAAGCGCTGACGCCACAACCCGTCACGTCGACACAAGGCGAGGCCGCTACGATGCGGCCTCGCCTGTTTTGCCTCTGCCGCCTCGCCACGCATGCGCTGGAAGACCTTCCGTCGGCGTCACTCGATGAGTGCCCCCCGCGTCATCGTGACGCGCCACCTGCCCTGGCCCCTGCGCTGGGCGGTGATCGCACTTGTGTTCGGCTTCTCTGCGGCGATCGGTTTGTGGGCGTTCGAGTTCGGCAAGGACATCGCCGGTCTGGATCGCGACGCCAAGGAGGAGCTGAACCGTCTTCGTGTCGAGGTGCAACAGTTGCGCATCGACCGCGACAAGGCTCAGTCGATCGCCAACAGCGCCGAGAGCCTTCTCAAGGCCGAGCGGGCCGCACAGGACCGGCTGGCGCGGCAGCTCAAAGAACTGGAGACCGATCACCTCGCACTGAAGGGCGACCTCGGATTCTTCGAGCGTATGTTCCCACCCACCGGTAGCAACGGGCTGGCGGTGCGTGCGCTCCATGCAGAGCCTCGCGGTCCCGGCCAGCTTCGCTACCAGATGATGGTGATGCAGAACGGCAAGGCGGTCGCCGAGTTCAACGGGCGTTACGAATTGACGCTGGGCGGCACGATGGATGGCCGTCCGTGGAGCCAGGCGATGCCCGGGGGACACAAGCCGCTGCAGCTGAAGCAGTACGCACGGGTCGAGGGTGTACTGCAATTCCCGGCGCAGGCTGTGGTGAAGACGGTGCAGGTGAAAGTGACCGATGACACGGGCGGTGTGCGTGCCACGCAAACCGTGAGGCTCTGAGGCGTACAGTCGGGCTGTCCCAGTCGTCGCAGGAGTCAGACACACCATGGCGTTCGGCAAGAAGGCGCAGCCCCCGATCCGCACATTGATCGGGGAGGGCACCGTGCTGCAGGGCGAGGTCAAGTTCGCCGAAGGCCTGCGGGTTGACGGCGAGGTTCGCGGTGACGTGATCGCCGAGGAATCGGCGTCGAGCGTCGTGGTGATCTCCGAGAACGCCAAGGTGCACGGTCGCGTGAAGGCGGCACACGTGATCATCAACGGCGAGGTGCACGGTCCGATCGAGTCCCACGCGCTGCTCGAACTGCAGCCGAAGGCCCGTGTGGTGGGCGATATTCGCTACGAGGCGCTCGAGATGCACCAGGGTGCGCAGGTCGACGGTGAACTGCGCCCGCTCAAGGCCGGCGACCGGGCAGCGCCGGCGTCGGGACTGGTGCTGGCAGCGTCGAACGACGCCTGATCAAGGGGCGTTTCGGGTCCGCCAAGACCCTACAAAAGCCTTGAAATCGCGCGCGTGGCCTACACTTGCGATCACGCATAGGAGAGCCCATGAGTGCCGTTGTCGAAACCCTTGAGATGCCCGCGCCGCTGATCTTCACCGACAGCGCGGCAGCGAAGGTCAAGGAACTCGTGGACGAGGAGGGCAACCCCGAGCTCAAGCTGCGGGTGTTCGTCCAAGGCGGCGGTTGTTCCGGCTTTCAGTACGGGTTCACGTTCGATGAAGCCGTCAACGACGACGACACGCAGATGAGCAAGAACGGCGTGACGCTGCTGATCGACGCCATGAGTCTGCAATACCTGACGGGTGCCGAGATCGACTACAAGGAAGACCTTCAGGGTGCGCAGTTCGTGATCAAGAACCCCAACGCGACGACCACCTGCGGTTGCGGATCGAGCTTCTCGGTCTGAGATCGCCTTTGCCCGGTTCCGACGGCCGCCTGCGGGCGGCCGTCGCGCATTTCTGGTGCTGCCTGGCCGGCAGCTACTCGACGATGCCCTGAGCGACTCGCAGGGTCTCGGCCACTTCGAGCTGGCGCTGGTAACTCCGGCGCACGTTGTCGAAATGCGGCCGCGCATCGCCGATGATCGTCGAGGCTTCGACCGATCCGGCGAGTCGGGTGGGATCCTGGTACTGGCCACCGACGCGGAACTCGAAGTGCAGGTGGGGCCCGGTGGCCCAGCCCGTGGCGCCCACTGCGCCGATGCGTTGCCCCTGTTCGACCCGCTGGCCGCGACGAATGTCGATCTGGCTGAGGTGCGCGTACAGCGTGCTCTTGTTGTTGCCGTGCTCGATATGCACCACGTTGCCGTATCCGTTCTGCCAGCCAGCGAACTCGACCACCCCTTCGCCAACCGCCCGGACGGGCGTGCCTTGCGGTGCTGCGTAGTCCACGCCTCGGTGCGCCCGCCAATCGCGCAACAGCGGATGCATGCGCATGGCAAAGCCCGACGTCATCCGCGAGAAGGCCATCGGGCTGGCGAGAAAGGTTCGGCGCCGACTGCGGCCATCGAAGCCGAAGTACTCGCCCTTGCCCTGGTTGGCCTGCGGATACCACATCACCTGGTGCACCTTGCCCGCATTCGCGAACTCCGCAGCCAGGATCCGCCCGGTGCCGTCGCCCCAGGTGATGGGGGCATCGTCGGCGGTGAGCACTTCGTACACGACACTGAAGCTGTCGCCTCTGCGCAGCTGACGGTGGAAGTCGATGTCGCCAGCGAACAACTCGACCATCTGCACGGCGAGCGAGTCGCTCAGATTCGATTCATCGGTCGCGGCGAACAATGTCGTGTCGATCACGCCCCCGCCCACGCGGAGCTGGGCCTGCAGCGGCACCAGTTCGGCGCTGGCGCGCCAGGTGCCGCTCGAGCGCTCGATCGTGACGCGACTGAAATGGGTGCTGTGCTGCGACACATTCGACGGCGCAAATCGCGCCACGAGCTCGAACGGGCGGCCATCGGCATCCACGCGGGCAATCACCTGCTTGCCGGGTTTGCCCTCGAACAGCCGACGCGTATCGTTGTTCGCGCGCATGAACGTGGCGAGCGAAGGATCGAACACGCCGAGCCGCTTCAGCAGACTGTCGGCGCTGTCGCTCGGACGCGTGAGCTCGGTGCGCGACAGCACGATGTTGGTGGTGGCCAGTGCGAGCAATTGCCCAGGGAGGCCAGGGGGTTCGATCGGCATCGCCACCGTGGTGCGCGGCAGTTTTGCTGCGTCGGGCGCCATCGGTGCAATGCCGAACGCCGTGACCGCGAAGCCGGTCAGCAGCGCGACCACACCCGTTGCCAGGCTGCGATGGTGAGCCCGGAGGGTGCGCTGTGCACGCGCCGAGACATGTATCGCAAGAGCTTCGAGGCGACGCTGGTCCAATTGCTTCCCCGATGCGCCGGCCGAATGGGTCGGCACACCACTTGACTCTCGTGCTGAGCGCCATTGGCGCTCTACCGGTCAGGCCATCGAGGGCCGAACCCCTACAATTCGCCCGGGCTCTGCTAGGCCCGCCTTGGCGAAGTGAGCAGACGCTTGCGCATCGACTCACGCCACGGAGTATACCGGCACCCCCCGCCGGCACCCGAGGAAAACCACCCAGCCGAGCCCACACGCAACAGCCTGGCCTGCAAACGATGTCCGATTTCCCGATCACCGAGCAGGTCCGCGAGGCGATGGCTGTGTCCCGGCGCGGCTGCGACGAGCTGCTGCCAGAGGCCGACTGGCTCAGGAAGCTGGCCCGCTCGGAAGCCACGGGCCAGCCGCTGCGCATCAAGCTCGGCCTCGACCCCACCGCGCCTGATCTGCACGTCGGCCACACGGTGGTGCTCAACAAGATGCGCCAGTTGCAGGATCTGGGGCACCAGGTGATCTTCCTGGTCGGCGACTTCACCTCGATGATCGGCGACCCGTCGGGCCGCAACACCACGCGGCCGCCGCTCACCCGCGAGCAGATCGAGACCAACGCGCGGACCTACTACGACCAGGCCAAGCTGGTGCTCGATCCGGGCAAGACCGAGATCCGCTACAACAGCGAATGGAGCGACCCGCTCGGCGCGCGCGGCATGATCCAGCTTGCGGCGCGCTACACCGTCGCGCGCATGATGGAGCGCGACGATTTCCGCAAGCGCTTCGAGTCGAACACGCCGATCAGCGTGCACGAGTTCCTCTACCCGTTGATGCAGGGCTACGACTCGGTGGCGCTGAAAAGTGACCTCGAGCTCGGCGGCACCGACCAGAAGTTCAACCTGCTGATGGGCCGGCACCTGCAGCAGGAGTACGGGCAGGAGCCGCAGTGCATCCTGACGATGCCGCTGCTCGAGGGGCTCGACGGCGTCGAGAAGATGTCGAAGTCGAAGAACAACTACATCGCCATCACCGAAGACGCCAACGTCATGTATGCCAAGCTGCTGTCGATCAGCGACGAGCTGATGTGGCGCTACTACACGCTGCTGTCGTTCCGCCCGGAGCCCGAACTCGCCAAGCTCAAGGGCGAAGTGGCTGCCGGCCGAAACCCCAAGGACGCCAAGGTGATGCTCGCGCGCGAGATCGTCACGCGATTCCACAGCGCTTCGGCGGCCGATGCCGCCGAGCACGACTTCGCCCATCGCGCCCGCGGCGGCGTGCCCGAGGAGATCGACGAGGTGAGCCTCGCAGGTGCGCCGATGGCGATAGGGCAGCTGCTCAAGCAGGCGCGGCTGGCACCGTCGACCAGCGAAGCCCTGCGGCTGATCGACCAGGGCGGCGTGCGCATCGACGGCGCCGTCGTCAGCGACAAGGCACTCAAGGTCGCCGCCGGCACGGTCGTCGTGCAGGTGGGCAAACGCAAGTTCGCGCGGGTGACGCTGTCGTGAGTGCGCGAGCGTGAGCCGAAGCGCTTTCGTGCTCGTGCATGGCGCCTGGCACGGCGCATGGTGCTGGAGCCGTGTGCTGTCGTTGCTGCGGCAGGCGGGCCATGCGGCGCATGCGGTCACCCTCACCGGCGTCGGCGAGCGCGCGCACCTGCTGCGGCGCGACATCACGCTGCGTACTCATGTGAGCGACGTGGTGAACCTCGTGCACTGCGAGGAGCTGACGGAGGTGGTGATCGTTGGGCACAGCTACGGCGGCCTGGTGATCACCGGCGCGGCCGATGCGCTGATGACGCAGGGCGTGGCGCTGCGTCACCTGATCTATGTGGATGCGGTGGTGCCGCGGTCCGGCGAATGCTGGGCGACGCACCACAGCCCTGAGCTCGTCGCCACGCGTCTGGCCTCAGCGAACGAGGACCCTCAAGGGGCTCTGCCACCGCCCGATGCGGCGCTGTTCGGGCTCCGAGGCGATGACGCGGCCTGGGTGAACCGGCGACAGACGCCGCACCCGTTCGGCATGTACCAGGAGCCGTTGCACGTCGACGATGCGCGTCTGGCCGCATTGCCGCGGACCTTCATCGACTGCACCGATCCGGCCTGGGCCAGCATCGCGCCGATGCGCCGGCGCGTGCGCAGCGAACCGGGCTGGCGCGTCGTGGAGATCGCGACCGGCCACGACGCGATGGTCAGCGCACCGGGTCCGCTCGCGCAGGCACTGCTGGCCTGCGCGGCCTGAACCTCAACCTTCCAGCGCCTGCCACATCTGCTGGTCGCGCTCGGCGGTCCAGATGCGGGGGTCGGGATATTGCGTCGCCTCGTCGTAGGCGCGGGTGACGTCGAACGGCATGCAGTGGTTGAAGATCACCCACTGGCCATACTTGGGGCTCAGCTTGTCGAAGGTCTCGCGGTAGACCGCGCGCAGGTCGCGCCCGGCGGCAGCGCCGGCCTTGACGCTGGCATAGAGCTCGCTGACGAAGGCACGTGTGCCCTCCAGCCCCGCCCTCACCTGTGCTCCACCCGACAGCGCCGCGCCGCGGCCCGGCACCAGCCTTTCGGCTCCCAGTGCGGCGAGGTTGTCCAGTGTCTTCGGCCAATCCTGGAAGTACGCGTCGCCGGCGTAAGGCGTTGCATCGAACTCGACGAGGTCGCCAGAGAAGAGGACCTTCTCCTGCGGCAGCCAGACGATGGTGTCGCCCTTCGTGTGCCCACGTCCGACCTGCAGGATCTGCACTTCGAGCTTGCCCAGCCACAGTGTCATCTTGCCGGTGAAGGTGATCGTGGGCCAGGTCAGGCCGCTCGGCACCGACTCCACGGCACGGAACAGGCGAGGAAAACGGCCGATTTCGCTTGCCTTGTCGGCTTCGCCGCGCTCGACGATCAGGTCGTAGGTGTCCTGGCTGGCGATGATGTGGTCAGGCTTGTACGCGCTCGCGCCGAGCACGCGCACCGCGTGGTAGTGGCTGAGCACGACGTATCTGATCGGCTTGCCGGTCACCTCGCGGATGCGGCGGATCACGTCTTGCGCCATCACCGGCGTGGCCTGGGTGTCGATGACCATCACCGCGTCGTCGCCGACCACGATGCCGGTGTTGGGATCGCCCTCGGCCGTGTAGGCGTAGGCATGTTCGGAAAGCCTGGAGAACGAGACCTTCTTCTCGTCCAGGTCGGCGTGCGAGGCGAACTGCTTGGTACTCAT
>JAEUPI010000149.1 GCA_016790175.1 Burkholderiaceae bacterium
GGAGTTCGATCTGAGCGCGCTCGCCCCGATCCGCCCGCGCATGGCCGAGCTCGGGCGGGCCTGCATCGATGCGCGCTTTCGCGATGGCGGTGTGATCCTGGCGCTCTGGGACGCATTGGCCGAGTACATGGCCGAGCGCGAGGTGGATTGGCTGCTCGGCTGCTGCAGTCTGCCGCTCGTGCCATTGCCGCTGGCGCCTGCGGCGCTGTGGAAGCGCCTGCACCAGTCGCACGCAGCGGCCGCGCCCTGGCGCGCACGACCGTTGCTGCCGCTGCCGATCGACGGCACGGGTCCGAGTGCCGATGTTCCGGTACCCCCATTGCTGAAGGGCTATTTGAGGCTCGGAGCCCGTGTGCTCGGCCCACCGGCATGGGATTCGGCGTTCGGCTGCGCCGATCTGCCGGTCTTGCTGCGCTACGACGACCTTCCGGCCCGGTTTCACCGCCGCCGCCACGGGATGCTGGCCTGCGTGACGTGATCCGGCCCACCAGGGGCGATGAGTCCGGTCATTCGCCTGTCACGGCGACGTCACAAATCCGTAAGAAACTCCTGGAGGTGAAGACACCCACCGCCGCGATGCTGCTGCAACGGGACCTCGGCGCGCTGGCTTTCAATGCCCGGGTTCTCGCGATGGCCAGCCGACCGGAGGTGCCGCTGCTCGAGCGCCTGCGCTATCTGTGCATCGTGTCGTCGAACCTCGACGAGTTCTTCGAGATCCGTGTGTCCGAGACGATGCAGGAGCTGGCCGACGCCAAGACGGCCGGCGCGCGCAGCGCCGCCGCCGCCACGCTCGAGCAGGTGTCCGAGGAGGCTCATCGCCTGGTGGCAGAGCAATACGCGCTGTACAACGACGTGCTCTCGCCCGCACTGGTCAAGGCCGGCATCGTCGTCTTGTCGCATGGCGAACGCAACGCCGAGCAGCGCGCCTGGGTCGCTCGGTTCTTCGCGCGCGAAGTGCGACCGCTGCTGGTACCGGTGAGCCTGGATCCGGCGCATCCGTTTCCACAGGTGGCTAACAAATCGCTCAATTTCATCGTGCGGCTGACCGGCACCGATGCATTCGGCCGCAGCAACGAGATCGCGATCGTGAAGGTCCCGCGCACGCTCGCCCGGGTGATTCCGCTGCCCGCGACACTGTCGCAAGGGCGCCGCGCATTCGTGCTGCTGTCCAGCGTGATTCGCGCACACTTGCACGAGCTGTTCTCCGGACGCAAGCTGGACGGATTTTCGCAGTTCAGGCTGACCCGCGATTCCGACCTGTCGATCGACGATCAGGAGGTGACCAACCTGCGCCAGGCACTCCGTCTAGGTCTGTCACAACGCCAGTTCGGCATGGCCGTGCGTCTGGAGGTGGCCACATCCTGCCCGGAACCGCTGGCGAAGTTCCTGCTGATGCAGTTCCAGTTGCCGGAGCAGGCCCTGTACCGCGTGAACGGTCCGGTGAACCTGGTGCGTCTGTCGCAGCTGATCGATCTGGTGCCGACCGGTGAGCTGCACTTCCCGCACCATCGACCGGCATGGCCGTCCACCGTGCCGGTGGGCGGATCCATGTTCGACCGCATCCGACAGGGCGACGTGCTGCTGCACCATCCGTTCGAGTCGTTCGAGCCCGTGGTGGCGCTGCTGCGCGAGGCGGTCGACGATCCCGGCGTGTTGGCCATCAAGCAGACCATCTATCGCACAGGAGCCGACTCGGCGCTGATGGAGCTGCTGCTTGAGGCGCTGCGACGCGGCAAGGACGTGGTCGTCGTCGTCGAGCTCAAGGCGCGCTTCGACGAGGAGGCCAATATCAACTGGGCCGACCGCCTCGAGTCTCTGGGCGCGCAGGTCGTCTATGGCATCGTGGGGCTGAAGACCCACGCCAAGATGCTGCTGATCACGCGGCGCGAGGGTCGACGGCTGCGCCGCTACGGGCACCTGTCGACCGGCAACTACAACCTGCGCACCGCGCGGCTGTATACGGACATCGGCGTGATGACGTCCGACACGCAGATCACGTCCGACATGGAGCAGGTGTTCCAGCATCTGGCGAGCCAGAACCGCATCACCGGGCTGCATGCGCTGGTCGTGGCACCGTTCCAGCTGCACCGGCGCATGATGGAACATGTGCATGCGGTGGGTGCGGCAGCCCGGGCCGGTCGGCCGGCGCGCATCGTGCTGAAGATGAACGCACTGACCGACGAATCGCTGGCGCTCGCGCTGGCTGCCGCCGGTCAGGCCGGCGCCCGGGTGGACCTTGTCGTCCGCGGCGCCTGCATCGTGCCGGCCGGAGTGCCGGGCTTCAGCGAGAACGTGCGCGTGCGCTCCATCATCGGCCGCTACCTGGAGCATTCGCGCGTCTTCTACTTTCTGGCGGGCGATGACGAGCGCATGTACCTGTCGAGCGCAGACTGGATGGGGCGCAACATGTTCCGCCGCATCGAACTCGCCTGGCCCGTTCGCGATGCCGCGCAGCGACGGCGTTTGATCGACGAGACGCTGACGGCCTATCTGCACGACGCACGAGGCGCCTGGGTCATGGACGCGCAGGGTCGCTATCGGCGCGTGAGCGAAGGCCGGCGCAAGCCAGGCGCGTCGGCGCAGCAGGCGCTGGCCGATCGTTATTCAGCCGAACAGGCCATCGCATGGACCTGATCCTCTGGCGCCATGCGGACGCCGAGGAAGCCGCCCTCGGCCAACCCGACCTCGCCCGCAAGCTCACGGCGCGAGGCGAGCGGCAGGCCACGCGCGTGGCGCTGTGGCTGCATCGGCAGATGCCCGATGGCGCGCGAATCCTGGTCAGTCCGGCCGAGCGCGCACAGCGAACGGCGGCGAAGCTCGAACGCAAGTTCACGACCGAGCCACGGGTGGGGCCTGGTGCCGACGTGAACTCGCTGATCGAGGTCAGCGGCTGGCCCAATGCCAAGCGCGCGGTGCTGATCGTCGGCCACCAGCCGAACCTGGGACAGCTGATCGCCAAGCTGTTGACCGGGAAGGAAGCGCCGTGGACCATCCGCAAAGGTGCCGTCTGGTGGCTGCGTCACCGGATCAACGACGGCGAGTCCCGCGCCGAGACCTTCGTGCTGTGCGTGCAGTCGCCCGAGACGATGTGAGCCACTCGTGCTCGGTGCGGCCACTGCAGCTTGCCTGCCCTTCATAAGCCGTGGGCCGAGCCAGAGGGCGCTCAGTGGACCATCACCTCGAGCGGCCAGGTCAGCCGGGCCCAGACCTTCTGCTCCTCGCGCAACAAGTGCATCGACTGCGGATGCGCCTCGGCCCACGCAGGATCGACGCTGAACCGATAGCCCTCGGCCGTTCGTTGCAGTTGCAGCCGGCCCGCCGCCGGATCGCGCCGGGCGTGGCACAGCACGATCGCCAGACGCAGCGCCAGCGTTTGCTCACGCAGCACCTCGTCGGACATCGCAGGCTCCACCTTGCGCAGCCCGCCGCGCTGCGCCAGCAGCAGGGTGGCCATGCGCTGCAACTGGTGCTGGGCGAAGCCTGCGGCGTCGGCGTGCTCGACGATATAGGCGCCGTGGCGGTGAAAGTCCTCGTGCGAGACCGCCATGCCCACTTCGTGCAGCAGGGCCGCCCAGCGCAGCTTGGTCGATTGCCGCTGTTGTTCCGCCGTGGCCAGCGGATGCAGCGAGGCAAACAGCCAGGCCGCCATCTCCGCCACGCGACGCGCGTGGGCCACGTCGATGCCGAACTTCTGCTGCAGCCGCTCGATGGTGAGCTTGCGCACGTCGTCGACCGGCAGGTCACGTTGCCACATCTCCAGCAGCACACCGTGGCGCAAGGCACCACGCGCCGGCTCGATGCGCTGCAGGTTCAGCACCCGGCACACGGCGCGCAGGGTGGCCAGCCCGCCGCCGATCACCGCCCTGCGATCGTCCTTGAGTCCCGGCAACACCAGGCGATCGACATGGCCGGCCTGCACGAGTTGCTCGGCCAGCTCGTCGAGCAAGGCCGGGGTGATGGTGCCGTCGCTGCGACCGCTGGCACGAAGGACATCGCTGACCGCGCCCACGGTGCCGGAGGCTCCATACGCCACCGGCCCGTGCTGCCCGGCGAGCAGCACCGCGGCATCTTCCAGCACCGCTTCGGCCGCCACCTGCGCCGCCTGAAGAGCCCTTGGCGCAATCCGCCCGTCGGCGAAATAGCGCATCGACAGCTCCACGCTGCCCACGCGATACGACTCGACCTTCAGCGCCTCGGCGCCGCGACCGAGGATCACCTCGGTCGAGCGGCCGCCGATGTCGAAGACGAGCCGCACCTCGTCGTCAGCCGGCAGGAACTGCGAGACACCACGGTAGATCAGCCGCGCCTCCTCGGCGCCCGAGATCACGTCGATCGGGAATCCGAGCCTTGCCTCCGCGCCCGCCTCGAACTCGGCGCGGTTGCGTGCCTCGCGCAGGGTCTGCGTGGCCACGGCGCGCACCTGGCCGGGGCCGATGCTGCGTACACGCTCGGCAAAGCGCGCCAGGCAATCCCAGCCCCGGCGCATGGCGGCAATGCTCAGGCGCGACGATTCGTCGAGCCCGGCACCGAGACGCACCGTCTCCTTCAGGTATTCGGTGCGCACGATCTGGCCGCCGTCGACGCGGCCGATCTCCAGACGAAAGCTGTTGGAGCCGATGTCGATGGCGGCCAGCATGGCGCCGCTGTTCATGGCTCGCCCGCAGGTGAAGTCATGGGCTGCGAGCATAGCGCGCGGGCCTTGCGCACCGATGACCGCGCCGCAGCACCGGCCACGCTGCCATCAAGACAACTGGGGGTCAGGTGCGCACGGCGCGGGCCAGACGCTCCGCACAGCGGCGAGCCAGCTCGGCATCGCTCGCCTCGACCATCACACGCAGCAGCGGCTCGGTGCCCGAAGCCCGGATCAACACACGCCCGCAGTCGGCCAGTTCACGTTGAACGGCCTCCTGCTCGGCTGCCAGCATGCGGTTGGACTTCCAGTCGGCGTCGGCGCCCAGCCGCACGTTGATCAACGTCTGCGGAAAGAGCGTGACGTCGGCCAGCATGCGGGCCAGGGTCCGGCCGCTGGACTTCACCGCCTGCAGCACCTGCAGCGCGCTGATGATGCCGTCGCCGGTGGTGTGCTTGTCGAGCGCCAGCAGATGTCCCGAGCCCTCGCCGCCCAGCAGCCAGCCGCGTGCGGACAGTTCCTCGAGCACGTAGCGGTCGCCGACTTTGGCCCGCACCATCGGCACATCGCGCGCCCGCAACGCAAGCTCGACTGCCATGTTGGTCATCAGCGTGCCCACCACACCGTCGACTTTCTGGCCCTTGGCGAGACGGTCGATCACCATCACGTACAGCAATTCGTCGCCGTTGTAGAGCCGCCCCTCGCGATCCACGATCTGCAGTCTGTCGGCATCTCCGTCCAACGCCACGCCATAGTCGGCACGATGCTCGGCCACGGCTCGCACCAGCGCCTGCGGCGCCGTGGCGCCGAAGCCGTCGTTGATGTTCATGCCGTCGGGCTCGCACCCGATCGAGACGATGTCGGCACCGAGTTCGTGGAACACGTCGGGCGCCACGTGATAGGCCGCACCATGCGCCGCGTCGACCACGAGCTTCAGACCGCGCAAGGACAGGTCATGCCGCACCGTGGCCTTGCAGAACTCGATGTAGCGCCCGCGTGCGTCGTCGATGCGCCGCGCCTTGCCGAGGCTCGCGGCGTCGACCCATTGCGCCGATTCGCCGAGCGCCGCCTCGACGGCGGACTCCCACTCGTCGGGAAGCTTCTCGCCGGCGGCGGAGAAGAACTTGATTCCGTTGTCCGGATACGGATTGTGCGAAGCGCTGATGACCACGCCGAGATCCAGGCGCAGTGCACGGGTCAGGTAAGCGACTGCCGGCGTCGGAATCGGGCCGCTGAGCAGGGTATCGACCCCGGCCGAGGCAAAGCCGGCCTCGAGCGCGGATTCGATCATGTAGCCCGAGATGCGGGTGTCCTTGCCGATCACGACGGTCGGCCGCTGATTGGCGCGCCGCAGCACCCGACCGACGGCATGACCCAGCCGCAGAACGAAGTCCGGCGTGATCGGTGCCTGTCCGACCGTGCCGCGGATGCCATCGGTGCCGAAGTAGCGTCGTCCCATGTGAAGCCCTGTTCCCTGGTCTCACGTCAGCAGCCATGGCCGCGGGATGCACGCCAGACCTTGAGTGCATCCACCGTCGCGGCCACGTCGTGCACGCGTACGATGCCGGCCCCCCGCTCCACCGCGCACAGCGCCGCGGCCACGCTGGCCGCCCCTCGCTGCCCCACCGGCCTTCCGGTGAGCGTGCCCAGCACCGACTTGCGAGACCAGCCCACCAGCAGCGGACGGCCCAGCACGTGCAGTTCAGCCTGGCGTTGCATCAAGGCCCAATTGTGCGCCGCCGTTTTGCCGAACCCGATGCCCGGATCGAGGGTCACGCGGACGCTTTGCACGCCTGCCGCCTCGATCGCCCGCAGCCGTTGGCGCAGAAACGACAGCACCTCGGCCACGACATCGGCGTAGGCCGGTGCCGACTGCATCGAGCCGGGCTCGCCCTGCATGTGCATCAGGCAGACGCCGCAGTTCGGGTGATCTCTCACGGCATCGAGCGCGCCGGGGCGCTGGAGTGCGCGCACGTCGTTGATCGCGTCGACGCCGGCCGCCAGCGCGGCGCGCATCACCTCGGGCTCACTGGTGTCGATCGACACCGGCATGCCGAGTGCCACCGCATGCTCGAGCACCGGCATGACACGGTCGAGTTCCTCCTGCACCGACGGTGCGCGCGCTCCCGGTCGCGTGGACTCGCCGCCGATGTCGAGCAGATCGGCGCCCTCGGCCAACAGGCGTTCGCAGTGGGCGCGCGCCGCGGCCGGATCGCTGTACGAGCCGCCGTCCGAAAATGAATCGGGTGTGACGTTGACGATGCCCATCACCCGCGGCACCGACAGGTCGATCAGATGGTGTGCGGTCTGCCAGAACATGAAAGAACAACGGGGCCCGGTGGGCCCCGCTTGCCGGTCGGTCAGTCGGCCCGGCCCGTCATCAGGCGGCCGCGGCCGGTGCCCCGTCGGTGCCGACGGCTGCGCTCGGGCCGCCGCTGCTGGGCTTGGAACTCGGCGGTGTCCAGTCCTTCGGCGGACGCGGCGGCTTGCCCTTCATGATGTCGTCGAGCTGGTCGCCGTCGATGGTTTCCCATTCGAGCAGCGCCTTGGCCATCGCGTGCATCTTGTCGGCATTGTCCTCGATCAGCTTGCGTGCCACCGCGTACTGCTCGTCGATGATGCGGCGCACCTCGGCGTCGACCTTCTCCATCGTCTCTTCCGACATATTGGTCGTCTTGGTGATCGAGCGACCGAGAAAGACCTCGCCCTCGTTCTCCGCATAGACCATCGGACCCAGCTTCTCGCTCATGCCATAGCGAGTGACCATGTCACGCGCGAGCTGCGTGGCGCGCTCGAAATCGTTCGACGCGCCGGTGGTCATCTGGCCCATGAACACCTCTTCGGCAATCCGGCCGCCAAACAGCATGCTGATCTGGCTGAGCATGTAGTCGCGGTTGTAGCTGTAGCGGTCCTTCTCGGGCAGCGACACCGTGACGCCCAGCGCGCGGCCGCGCGGGATGATGGTCACCTTGTGCACCGGGTCGAGCTTCGGCAGAAGGCGTCCGATCAGCGCGTGACCCGACTCGTGGTACGCGGTGTTGCGGCGCTCCTCCTCGTCCATGACCATGGACTTGCGCTCGGTCCCCATCAGGATCTTGTCCTTGGCCTTCTCGAAGTCGATCATCTCGACCACGCGGCCGTTGCGCCGCGCGGCGAACAGGGCCGCCTCGTTGACCAGATTGGCCAGGTCGGCGCCCGAGAAGCCCGGCGTGCCGCGCGCAATGATGTCGGCCCGCACGTCCTGGCCGATCGGCACCTTGCGCATGTGCACGTTGAGGATCTGCTCGCGGCCGCGGATGTCGGGCAGCGTCACGTAGACCTGGCGGTCGAAACGGCCCGGCCGCAGCAACGCCGGGTCGAGGATGTCGGGCCGGTTCGTCGCCGCCATCACAATGACGCCGAGATTGGTCTCGAAGCCGTCCATCTCGACCAGCATCTGGTTCAGCGTCTGCTCGCGCTCGTCGTTGCCGCCGCCGAGTCCGGCGCCGCGATGGCGTCCGACGGCGTCGATTTCATCGATGAAGATGATGCACGGGGCGCTCTTCTTGGCCTGCTCGAACATGTCGCGCACGCGTGCCGCACCGACACCGACAAACATCTCGACGAAGTCGGAGCCCGAGATCGAGAAGAACGGCACCTTGGCCTCGCCGGCGATGGCCTTGGCCAGCAGCGTCTTGCCGGTGCCCGGAGGGCCCACCATCAACACGCCGCGCGGGATCCGGCCGCCCAGCTTCTGGAATTTCTGCGGATCCTTCAGGAAGTCGACCAGTTCCTTGACCTCCTCCTTGGCCTCGTCGCAGCCGGCCACATCGGCAAAGGTGATCGCGTTGTTGCTCTCGTCGAGCATGCGCGCCCGGCTCTTGCCGAAGCTGAAAGCGCCACCCTTGCCGCCGCCCTGCATCTGGCGCATGAAGTAGATCCACACGCCGATCAGCAGCAGCATGGGGCCCCAGCTGATCAGAATGCTCATCAGGATCGACGGCTCCTCGCGGGGCTTGACATCGAACTTCACGCCGTTGGCGATCAGGTCACCGACCAGACCGCGGTCCAGGTAGGTGGCGGTGGAGCGGATGCGCTTGTCGTCGGTCGTGATGGCGAGGATCTCGGTGCCGCCATTGCCCTCCTGCAGCGTCACGGCCTTGATGCGCTTGGCGCGCACCTCCTCGAGAAAGTCGGAGTAGCCGATCTGCATGCCCTGGACGACGCCACGGTCGAACTGCTTGAAGACCGTGAACAGGACCAGCGCGATCACCAGCCAGACCGCGACCTTCGAGAACCATTGATTGTTCACCGTGGCTCCTTGTGCCAACGCCGATGCGCTTCGACGGGCGACGCCGCCTGCGCATCCACCGTGTTACGACAACCCGGCATATGGGCGCGATTTTAGTCCACACAAGCCCGGCGAACCGGGCCGGCTATCGCCCTGCGCGACCCCTCGGCACGCGTATTCGTTCGCACGGTGCGCTGCCTCGGGCCGGCTGTCAACCAGCCTTGCGACCCCGCCCGACCAGAAAGGTTTCAGAAGACTTGTCTCGTGACGCCTTGGGCTTGACGGCCTTGACCACACGAAACTGGCGCTTGAAGGCCTCCACCAGCTGGCTGTAGCCGCTGCCGTGAAAGACCTTGGCCACGAGTGCACCTTGGGGTTGAAGATGTTCGGCGGCGAAGGCCAGCGCAAGCTCCACCAGGTGCGATACCCTGGCCGCGTCGGACGCCGATATGCCCGAAAGGTTGGGCGCCATGTCCGACAGCACGACGTCGGCCCGACGGCCCGCCAGGGCGTCGGTCAGAACGGCCACCACCGACTCGTCGCGAAAGTCGCCTTGAATGAAGGCCACACCTTCGATCGGCTCCATCGGCAGCAGGTCGAGCGCGATGATGGTGCCGTGCAGCTCGCCGGCCGCCGCGCCGCCACTGCCGGCCTTGCGTGGTGCAAACCGGCGCCGGACGTACTGGCTCCAGGCACCTGGCGCCGCGCCGAGGTCGATCACCACCTGCCCGGGTCGAAGCAGGCCGAGCAGTTCGTCGAGTTCCTGGAGCTTGTAGGCCGCGCGCGCGCGATAGCCCTCCTTGCGCGCGAGCTTCACATAGGGGTCGGTCACGTGCTCGTGGAGCCACGCCCGATCGACCTTGCCGCTCCTCGCCTTGCCCGTCATGCCCCGCCGATAATAAGCGCATGCCCGCCCTCGAACTGACCCCCGCGCAACGCCGTGAACAGCGCGGACTTGCGCACCATATCGATCCGGTTGTCATCGTGGGCCAGGATGGACTGACCCCTGCGGTGCTGAAGGAGGCCGACGCGGCACTCCGGGCCCATGGCTTGATCAAGATCCGGGTCGTCTCGGAGGATCGTGCGGCGCGCGAGGCCCTGCTCGCTGGCCTAGCCGACGAGTTGTCGGCCGCTCCAGTGCAGCATATCGGCAAGCTGCTCGTGCTGTGGCGGCCGCGACCTGCCAAAACCAAGCCGGAACGCGAAGAGCGATTGCCCGGGCCTCGTACGGTCAAGCTCGTCAAGTTCTCGAAGAGCCCGACCCACCGGCCCACCGTGAAGAAGGTGCGGGTGCTGGGCAATGAGCGGGTCACCGCCGGCGGCTCGATCAAGCGGGCGAAGCCCCGCAGGGTCAGCCAGAAGAAGAAGGTCCCCGACTGACAGCCGAGGCTGCGGCCCGCCACGCCAGCGCCGCCACGAGTGCAAGCTTGCAGATGTAGAAGGCCACGCTCACGGCATGCAGTTGGCCGAAACTCAGCAGGCCCTGGCCAAGTCGGGCCTGCGCCAGCTGCGGCTGCATGGCAAAGTAGCCCGCCACCGTGCAGAAGAGCGTGCCCAGCACGAGAACCATCGAGCCACTGAACCGGCTGCCCGCGCCGTTGGCTGCGCCCATTGCAGCCACACGTCGCTCGACCAGCAGCAGCACCGCGCCCAGTGCCAGGCTTGTCCACGCCTCGCCGGCCAGCACCCGACCAACGACACGCCCCGCATCGGCCCGAGCCAGAACGGCAAACGGCGCCGGCGTGGCCAGACCCGCCACCCCGATCAGCAGCCCCAACCACACCCCTGGCAGGACCCGCCGGAGACGCTCGAGTACCGGCGTCACTGGTATCGCACGTCGACGATCTCGTAGCTCTTGACCCCGCCCGGCGCCTGCACATCGGCCACGTCGCCGCTTTCCTTGCCGATCAGCGCGCGAGCAATCGGCGAGCTGATCGAGATCAGGCCTTTCTTCAGGTCGGCCTCGTCGTCGCCGACGATCTGATACGTGACCTTCTGGCCGCTGGCCTCGTCTTCGAGTTCGACCGTGGCACCGAACACCACCTTGCCGTCGGCGTCGAGCTTCGAGGGGTCGATGATCTGCGCCGCGGCCAGCTTGCCCTCGATCTCGGCGATGCGGCCCTCGATGAAGCCCTGCTTGTCCTTTGCCGCCTCGTACTCGGCGTTCTCGCTCAGATCGCCCTGTCCGCGCGCTTCGGCGATGGCCTGGATCACGGCGTGGCGATCGACGGTCTTCAGCCGCTGCAGCTCGTTCTTCAGCAACTCGGCGCCGCGGCGGGTCAGCGGAATGGTGGCCATGGCGTGTGGGCTCCCTGGGGGGTCGTCAGACAAAGCGAAACGCGCCCTCGTGGCGCGTTTTCGACGGTGGTGGCGAACCAGTTTAGTGCAGTTCGGCGTGCAGCTGTTGAAGCGACGTGACCGTGAGCCCGGTGCTGTGCTTGATCGCCTCGGTGGCCGCCTCGCAGCCCGCCATCGTGGTGTAGTACGTCACCCGATTGGCGATGGCCGCCGTGCGGATGTGGCGCGAGTCGGCGATCGCGGTGCGCGTCTCGTCGACCGTGGTGTAGACGAGCTGGATCTCCCCCGCCTTGACCATGTCGGCGATGTGGGGTCGTCCGTCCTTGACCTTGTTGACGGTCTTCACCGGCAAGCCGGCAGCGGCAATCGCGGCGGCCGTGCCCTTGGTGGCCGCCAGCTGGAAGCCCAGCGCGATCAACTCGCCGGCCACTTTCACCGCGCGGTCCTTGTCGTTGTTCTTCACGCTGATGACCACAGTGCCCTTGCGCGGCAAGCGTGAGCCGGCACCCAGCTGGCTCTTCAGCATGGCCTCGCCGAAGGAGCGGCCCACGCCCATCACCTCGCCTGTCGAACGCATCTCGGGCCCGAGAATCGGATCGACACCGGGGAACTTGTTGAACGGAAACACCGCCTCCTTCACGCTGTAGTACGGCGGGATCACTTCGCCCAGCGCGCCGCCGTTCGGCGCGCGCTGGTCGGTCAGCGCCCGCCCCGCCATGCAACGCGCCGCGATCTTGGCCAAGGGCAACCCGGTCGCCTTGCTCACGAACGGCACCGTGCGCGATGCGCGGGGATTGACCTCGAGCACGTAGACCACGGCTTCGTCAGCCTCGCCCTGGATGGCGAACTGCACGTTCATCAGGCCCACGACCTTGAGCGCCCGGGCCATCAGCGCGGTCTGGCGACGCAGCTCGTCCTGCAGCCGGGCCGACAGCGAATACGGCGGCAGCGAACAGGCCGAATCGCCCGAGTGCACACCGGCCTGCTCGATGTGCTCCATGATGCCGCCGATCATCACGTTCTGGCCATCGCTGATGCAATCGACATCGACCTCGATCGCATCGTCGAGAAAGCGATCGAGCAGCACAGGCGACTTCTCGCTCACGCGCACGGCCTCGCGCATGTAGCGTTCGAGGTCCTTGTCGCCGTGCACGATCTCCATCGCACGGCCGCCGAGCACGTAGCTCGGGCGCACCACGAGCGGGTAGCCGATCTCGTGCGCCATCACGAGCGCGGCCTCTTCGGTGCGCGCAGTGCGGTTGGGTGGCTGCTTCAGCCCGAGCTCGTGCAGCAGCTTCTGAAAGCGTTCGCGATCCTCGGCGATGTCGATCGAATCGGGTGACGTGCCGATGATGGGCACGCCGTTGGCCTCGAGCTCGAGCGCCAGCTTCAGCGGCGTCTGGCCACCATACTGCACGATCACGCCCAGCGGCTTCTCCTTGTCGACGATCTCGAGCACGTCTTCCAGCGTGACCGGCTCGAAGTACAGACGGTCGCTGGTGTCGTAGTCGGTCGACACCGTCTCCGGGTTGCAGTTGACCATGATGGTCTCGAACCCGTCTTCGCGCATTGCCAGCGCGGCATGCACGCAGCAGTAGTCGAACTCGATGCCCTGGCCGATGCGATTCGGTCCGCCGCCGAGCACCATGATCTTCCGGTTCGCGGTCGGCTCGGCCTCGCATTCCTCGTCATAGCTGGAATACATGTAAGCCGTCTGCGTCGCAAACTCGGCCGCGCAGGTGTCCACGCGCTTGTAGACCGGCCGGATGCCCTGCGCCTGGCGCGCCTTGCGCACCTCGTGCTGGTTCGTGCCGAGCAGCCGCGCCAGCCGCTTGTCGGCAAAGCCCATGCTCTTCAGGAACCGCATCTCGGCGGCCGACAGGCCTGCGAGCGTGCGACCCTTGAGCTGCGCCTCGGTCTGCACGATCTGCTCGATCTGCGCCAGGAACCACGGATCGACCGCCGTCTCCTCGAAGATCTCGTCGAGCGACATGCCGATACGGAAGGCGTCTGCCAGGAACAGGATGCGTTCGGGACCCGCGTTGCCGATCGCCTCGACGATGGTCTCACGATCGCGTTCATGCACCTCGTCGCGCTCGACCAGTCCGTCGATGCCGGTCTCCAGCCCCCGCAACGCCTTCTGGAAGCTCTCCTGGAAGGTCCGGCCGATGGCCATCACCTCGCCCACGCTCTTCATCTGCGTCGTCAGGTGCGGATCGGCTTCGCGGAACTTCTCGAATGCGAAGCGCGGGATCTTGGTCACCACGTAGTCGATGCTGGGCTCGAAGCTGGCCGGCGTGGCGCCGCCGGTGATGTCGTTGCGCAGTTCGTCGAGCGTATAGCCCACCGCCAGCTTGGCGGCGATCTTGGCGATCGGAAAACCCGTGGCCTTGGAGGCCAGCGCCGACGAGCGCGACACGCGCGGATTCATCTCGATCACGATCATGCGTCCGTTGACCGGGTTGATCGCGAACTGCACGTTCGAGCCGCCGGTGTCGACGCCGATCTCGCGCAGGATCGCGATCGAGGCGTTGCGCATCAGCTGGTATTCCTTGTCGGTCAGCGTCTGCGCCGGTGCCACGGTGATCGAGTCGCCGGTGTGGATGCCCATCGGATCGAGGTTCTCGATCGAGCAGACGATGATGCAGTTGTCCGCCTTGTCGCGGACAACCTCCATCTCGTACTCCTTCCACCCGATCAGCGATTCCTCGATCAGCAACTCGTTTGTGGGCGACAGGTCGAGCCCGCGCTTGCAGATCTCTTCGAACTCTTCGGGGTTGTAGGCTATGCCGCCACCGGTGCCCCCGAGCGTGAAGCTCGGTCGGATGACTGCCGGAAAGCCGGTGCCGCCGGTGAGCTCGGCAATGCGCTTCTGCACCGCCTGCGCCTCGTCCCATGAATGGGCAATGCCGCTCTTGGCCGAATGCAGGCCGATCGAGGTCATGGCCTCCTTGAACTTCAGCCGGTCCTCGGCCTTCTCGATCGCGTGTTCGTTGGCGCCGATCATCTCGACGCCGTACTTGGCGAGCACACCGTGCTTGTGCAGATCGAGTGCGCAGTTCAGCGCCGTCTGACCGCCCATCGTCGGCAGCACGGCGTCGGGCCGCTCCTTCTCGATGATCCGCTCGATCACCTGCCAACTGATGGGCTCGATGTACGTCACATCGGCCATCTCCGGGTCCGTCATGATCGTCGCCGGATTGCTGTTGACGAGAATGACCTTGTAGCCCTCCTGCCGCAACGCCTTGCAGGCCTGGGCGCCGGAGTAGTCGAACTCGCAAGCCTGGCCGATCACGATCGGACCGGCGCCGATGATCAGGATCGTCTGGATGTCTTGGCGCTTGGGCATTTCAGCGTTGCTCCATCAGCTTGATGAAGCGATCGAAGAGGTACGCGATATCGTGCGGCCCCGGCGAGGCTTCCGGATGGCCCTGGAAGCAGAACGCCGGACGGTCCGTACGCGCCAGACCCTGCAGCGTTCCGTCGAACAAACTCACGTGCGTGGGCCGCAGGCTGGATGGCAGGGACTTCTCGTCGACCGCGAAGCCATGGTTCTGGCTGGTGATCGACACGCGGCCGGTGTCCAGGTCTTTCACCGGATGGTTGGCACCGTGGTGGCCGAACTTCATTTTGAATGTCTTCGCGCCGGATGCCAGCGCCATGATCTGGTGGCCGAGACAGATGCCGAAGGTCGGCAGCCCACGCTCGATAAGCGCCCGCGATGCCGCGATCGCATAACTGCAAGGCTCCGGGTCACCCGGCCCGTTGCTCAGGAAGATGCCGTCGGGCTTCAACGCCAGCGCGTCGGCTGCCGAGGTCTGCGCCGGCACCACGGTGACGCGGCAGCCGCGACTGGTCAGCATGCGCAGGATGTTGTGCTTGACGCCGAAGTCGTAGGCCACGACGTGAAATCGCTGAGCGCCGGCCGCCGAGTGGCCGAGACCCAAAGCCCATTCGCCCTGCGTCCAGGCGTATGCACTGGGCGTGGTGACCACCTGCGCCAAGTCCTGCCCGGCCATGCTCGGTGCCGAGCGGGCACGCGCGACGGCAGCGTCGGCGTCAGCGGCAACTATGCGGCTGCCTGCTGCCATGGTGACGATGCAGCCGTTCTGCGCGCCACGGCTTCGCAGCACCCGCGTCAATCGGCGGGTGTCGATGCCGGCAATGGCGACTGTGCCTTGTTGTTCCAGGTACTGCGGCAGCGACTTTGCCGCGCGAAAATTCGACATGCGCGGCGGCAGGTCCTTGATCACCAGTCCGGCTGCATGCACCCGCGTGGCCTCGGCGTCCTCGTCGTTGACGCCATAGTTGCCGATGTGCGGATAGGTCAGCGTGACGATCTGGCGGCAGTAGCTCGGATCGGTAAGGATCTCCTGATAGCCGGTGAGAGCGGTGTTGAACACCACTTCGCCGACGGTGGATCCCGTGGACCCGATCGAGTAGCCATAAAAGACCGTGCCGTCCGCGAGCGCGAGCAGGGCTGGTGGCTGGACGGGCAGCAAGAAAAGCTCCGGTTTGCGCGCGCCCAGCTTCGCTCTGACGTGAGGACGAAGTCCGAGGGGAAACCGTCGACGGAGTTTCGCTAGGCTGCGATTGAGATGTGGATCGAAATGATTATAGCCATCGCGGTTTGGTAGCCCCGTCTCCGCAAGCCGGTCGAGGGCCGCGCGACGATGTCACTCAGCGCCCGAGCGCGGCGATGCCGGCGCGAGCGATCTGCGCATCCTCGCTCGATTTCACCCCGCTGACACCTACAGCACCGATGCAATCGCCGTCGACCAGGATCGGCACGCCGCCTTCGAGCATGCCCAGAAGCGCCGGCGCGCTGAGGAACGACACCCTGCCCTGATTGATCATGTCCTCGTAGACTTTGCTCTCGCGCCGACCCACCGCTGCCGTGCGCGCCTTGGCGGGGGCGATTTCGGCCGAGATCGGCGCCGCACCGTCCAGACGCTGCAGCCACAACAGATGACCACCGTCGTCGACGACGGCGATCGTCACGGCCCAGCGGTTCGCCAAAGCCTCGACTTCGGCGGCGGCGGCAATGCGTCGCGCGTCTTCGGCAATCAAAGTGGGTCGGTTTCTCATCGCAAGGGCTCCTCGGACGTCAAGTTGGCGCCGCGGAAGATACCCTCGTTTGCGGGCCGAATCCCTGCAAATGGCGCAAAGATGCCTGAAGCGCCGCGCCAGCCCGGCAATTTGATACCGGGTTCTCGATCACCCTTTTTCGGCCATGGAACTTAGAATCGTGGCGTCGGGTCTATGCCCGCATTCATCTCTACGGAGGATTCATGAATCAGAGCCTGCACACCCTTCCCGGCTTTGCCGGTTCCGGCGCGCTGGCCGCGGACCGCAACCGCGTTCTGCGAAACACCTATTGGCTGCTTGCCCTGTCGCTGGTGCCGACCGTCATCGGTGCCTGGGTGGGCGTGGCCACAGGCATCACCGCGGCGATGAGCCCGGGTATCAGCCTGATCGTGTTCCTGGCCGGCGCCTTCGGCCTGATCTATGCGATCGAACGCACGAAGAACTCATCGGCCGGCGTTGCCGTGCTGCTCGGCTTCACGTTCTTCATGGGCCTGATGCTGTCGCGGCTGCTGGCGACGATCCTCGGTTTCAAGAACGGCAGTTCGCTGATCATGACCGCATTCGGCGGCACGGCGATCATCTTCTTCGCGATGGCCAGCCTGTCCACCGTGATCAAGCGCGACCTGTCGGGCATGGGCAAGTTCCTGTTCGTCGGTGCGCTGATCGTCTTCATCGGTTTCCTGGCGAACTTCTTCCTGCAGTCGTCGGCCCTGATGCTGACGCTGCTGGTGGTCTGCCTGGGCATCTTCTCGGCCTACATGCTGTATGACCTGAAGCGGGTGATTGACGGCGGCGAGACCAACTACATCTCCGCGACGCTCGCGATCTACCTGGACATCTACAACGTGTTCCAGAGCCTGCTGGCGCTGCTCGGCATCTTCGGCGGCGACCGCGAATAGCCGGACGCCTCGCCGATCTCAACAAGGCCCCGCCATGCGGGGCCTTGTTCCATTCAGGGTCGGTCGAAGACCGCAATGCTTTCGACATGGGCGGTGTGAGGAAACATGTCCACCACCCCGGCAGCAATACAACGATATCCGGCCTGGTGAACGAGCAGGCCGGCATCGCGCGCGAGCGTGCCCGGGTTGCAGCTGACATAGACGATTCGCGACGGCGCCCGCCAGTTTGCCGGCGCAGTGGCCGACAAGTCGGCCAACCCCTTGGCCAGCGCAAACGCCCCTTCTCGCGGCGGATCGATGAGCCAGCATTGGGCTGTTCCGAGCGAGCACAACGCATCGGCGGTAAGTTCGAACAGATTGCGCACTTCGAAGGCGCAGCGCGATGCCAGGCCGGCGGCAGAGGAGTTCTCGCGTGCGCGGTGTATCAGCGACTCGCTGCCTTCCACACCCAGCACATGCGCGGCCTGCGTCGCAATCGGCAGCGTGAAGTTGCCGAGCCCGCAGAACCAGTCGATGACCCGATCGCCGGGCTGCACGCCCAGCCAGCGCACGGCCTGCTGCACCAGCAGGCGGTTGATGCCCAGGTTCACCTGCGTGAAGTCGGTCGGCCGGAACGGCATCACCAGAGCGAACGCCGGCAAGGCGTACTGCAGCGTCGGCGCCACGGCTTCGAGCGGTGTCGCGCTGTCGGGCCCGGCCGCCTGCAGCCACCACTGCACGTCATATGCTGCAGCAAACCCGCGCAGCCGTGCCAGGTCTTCGGCCGGCAGCGGATCGAGATGACGCAGCACCAGCGCGCACACCGAGTCGCCCATGGCCAGCTCGATCTGCGGCAGCCGTTCGCGCGAACGCATGTTCATGATCAGTTCGCGCAGGGCGGGCAACATCGCACTCACCTTCTGCGGCAGCACCGGGCACTGTGTCATGTCGGCCACGTAGCGCGACTTGCGCTCGTGAAACCCGACCAGCACCGCCCCCTTCTTGGCCACGTAGCGCACCGACAGCCGAGCCCGGTGCCGATAGCCCCAGGCGGGGCCCTGCAGTGGACGCAGCATCCGCTCCGGCACGACCTTGGCCAGATGCAGCAGGTTGTCCTCGAGCACGCGTTGCTTGGCGGCAATTTGCGCCAGCGGATGCAGGTGCTGCATCTTGCAGCCGCCGCAGGCCCCGGCATGCAGCCCGAAATGGGGACACGCCGGCCGCACGCGCTGCGAGCTTTCGCGCCGGATCGACGTAACGACGCCCCGCTCCCACTGGTTCTTGCGGCGATGGACGTTGACCGTCACCACCTCGCCAGGCAATGCGCCTTCGATAAACACCACCTTGCCATCTGCACGGCGTGCCACGCCCTGCCCTTCGAGGTCGAGCGAGTCGACGTTCAGCCACTCGTCGGGCGACACCATGAGCGCATTATCCCGGCGCACGGGAACGAAGAAGGCCGCCCTTCGGCGGCCTCGTTCGGATGGTGAACGGCAATCAGTTCGGCGGCGTCACGTAGTCGGAGATGACCTTCCACTTGCCGTCGACGATCTGCGACAGCCGCGCCGCGTTGCTGCCCAGGCGCTTCTTCGGGCCGTAGCTCGCCTCGGCACTGCCGAAGATGTCCGGCGGGAACACCATCGTGTCCATCGCCTTGATGAAGCTGTCGGTGCTCAGGCCCGCACCGGCCTTGCCTGCCGCCTTGGCGAAGGCGTCGACGATGGTGTATCCGTAAGCCGAGAACACCGTCGGGTCCTCGTTGAACTTGGTCTTGTACTTGTTGGCCCAGAAGCGGATCGGCTGCGACGCCTCGTCGAGATACGGGTGCTGCGTGCCCATCGCGGCATACAGCCCATTCATTGCCGGACCCCCGAGCTTGTGAATGAGGTCGGTGTACGACGCACTGGAACCCAGGAAGACGGGGCCGAAACCGGTCTTGCGCGACTCGGCGATGGTGCCGATCGTTTCGCGGATGATCGTGCCCAGCACCACCAGTTCGCATCCGGCGCCCTTCATCTTCGCCACTTGCGACGAGAAGTCGGTGGCGCCGCGTTTGTAGCTCGTCTTTTCGGTCATCTCCATGTTGAGCGTCTTCAGGCCGGCCTCGGCGCCACGCTGCACCTCGAGCCCGAACTCGTCGTCCTGGTAGATCGAGCAGACCTTCTTGACGTTCTTCTCCTTCACCATCTTCGGCAACATCACGCGCATCTGGTCGAAGTAGGGCACCGCGAACGAGTACTTCAACTTGTGGAAGGGCTCGTACATCTCGCGCGCCGCCGTCACCGGCATGAAATTGACGATGTTCTTCTCGAACTGCACCGGCATCGCGGCGAGGTTCTGCGCGGTGCCGATATGCGCCACCATCATGAAGATCTTGTCCTGGTTGACCAGCTTCTGAGCCGCAAGCACCGCGCGCTTGGGGTCGTAGGCCGAGTCTTCGACGATGAGCTTGATCTTGCGGCCGTTGATGCCGCCCTGCTCGTTGATCTCGTCCACGCGCAGCATCATGCCCAGGCGAGTCTGCTTGCCGAACCCGGCGATCGGCCCCGACAGGTCCTGGATCGATCCGAGCACGATCTCGTCTTTGGTGACGCCCTGGTTCTGCGCCTGCGCGGCGCCGGTGGCCAGCGCGGCTGCCAGCGCGATGGTCTGGATGAGGGTCTTCATGGTCGGCGGTCTCCTGAGGGGTGGTTCATCACTGGTACATGGCTTCGATCTGTGGCGCGTACTTGGTTTGCACCAGCTTGCGCTTGAGCTTCATCGTCGGCGTGAGTTCCTCGTCCTCCGCCGTCAACTGGGTCTCGAGCAGGTGGAACTTCTTGATCTGTTCCACCCGCGCGAACTTCTTGTTCACCTTGTCGATCTCGGCCTGGATCAGCGCGCGGACCTCGGGAGCGCGGGTCAGGCTCGCATAGTTGGAGAACGGAACGTCACGCTCCTGCGCGAAGCGCTCGACGTTCTCCTGATCGATCATGATCAGCGCGGTGAGGTAGGCCCGCTTGTCGCCGATGACGACCGCGTCGGTGACGTACGGACTGAACTTCAGCTCGTTCTCCCACTCGCTGGGCGTGACGTTCTTGCCGCCCGCGGTGATGATGATGTCCTTCATGCGGTCGGTGATGCGGAAGAAGCCTTCGGCATCGACCGTGCCCACGTCGCCGGTGTGCAGCCAGCCGTCTTTGTCGATCG
>JAEUPI010000233.1 GCA_016790175.1 Burkholderiaceae bacterium
ACGCCATCTGGCGAACGCGCCGGAAGATTGCCCCGACGTGCGCGAGTTCGACCGTCAGCTGATCGATCTGCTGCGCCAGCCGGTTCCGCCGGCGCGCGTGCTGTTCCTGGTTGACGATGGCAGCCAGGACCGACTGCATGCGCGTTACTCGGCCGCGCTGCCGCAGCTCGATCGCGGCTGGCTGCGTGTGCGCGCGTTGCCCGCCGGCCGCGAGGCGTCGCCGTCGAACACGCGGGCGCCGGAGGTGCCCACGCTCGACGAGATCGTGCCCGAAACGTCGGCCGGCCTCGGCGAGTACGCGCCCGGGCTGGACTCGTCGTACGACGATGTCGAGAGCCCCGCGCTGCTCGCCGTGCCGACGCCGCCGCCAACGGCCAGGCCGGTGGCGGCGCAAGCACCGCGACGCTGGGCGGGCACCTTGGGGGGCGTGGTGCTCGGTGTCGTGATCGGTGTCGGGCTTGCGGGCTGGTTCGTCGGATGGCACCAGCTCAGCCGCGACAACGGCGGGCCGCCGCCGCCCACGACGTCAGCAAATGGGCGCGGCGCCGCTGCGGATCATGTGCCGCCATCGGTCGCGACACCGGCCGCGGCCGTTTCTCCGCCGTTGCCCGCTGCGGCATCGGCGCCGGCTCCAGCCGCCATCGAACAACGGCCCGCCGCGGTGCCGCGCGCGGGGCTCCGTGTGGCGATCGCCGCCGACCACGCCGCAGCAAGCGCCTGGCTCGACGAGATCAATCGCATGACCGCCGGGCCTGCCGGCCTCAACGTGAACGTGGTGCCACCCGGCACGACCGACGCGGCTGCGCTGATGCGCGCCGACTCGCTGCCCGCGGTGCGCGGCGCGCCACGCGCGCTGCTGCCGCTGGCCCGCGAGCCGGTGCAGGTGGTGGTGCGCGCCGAGAGCGGTCGCCGCTTCCTGCACCAGCTGCGCGGCCTGCACATCAATGTCGGCGAGGCCGGCGGTGCGCGGGCGCAGACGACGAATGCGCTGTACCGGCGGCTGTTCGGCAGCGGCGTGCCGTCGTGGGACGTCGATCATCGCGACGAGGCCGTCGCGCTGCGCGAACTCGCGCGTGAAGGTTCGACGCTCGATGCGGTGGCCGTGGTCTCGGACCGGTCGGCGCTCGAGCAACTGCCCGCAGCGCTGCGAGGCCAGTTGCGGGTGCTGGTGCTCGATGCGCAGCATCCGAGCACGGCCGAGGTCTCGCGCGGTTTCCACATGCACAGCGATCCCGCCGGGCGCGGCCTGATGCCGCAGGCGACGACCTATCTGGTGCTGCCGCCGACCGAGGGCACAACCAACCCGGCCGCGATGGCGCTGGCGTGCGCGCTGCTGCGCGCGCAGCCGGACCTGCAGCGCCGCGGGTCGTCGCTGATGCGCGGCATCGATGCGCGCACGTCGGTTCCCGCGGGTTGGGTGTCGTTGCTGCAGGCCGGCGAGTCGAGCTGCACGACGGCGCGCTGAGTCACGCGGTCGTCCGCTGGCATCAGACCGGCAATCGCGCCGGCAATCGCTGAAAGCCACGAAAGCGGATGCGGCGATCTCGCAGGGGCGCTCCGGCGAGCTCGAGCCGGGGATACCGTGCGGCGATGCCGCCGATGGCAATGCGGCCTTCGAGCCGCGCCACGTTCATGCCGGCACAGGCATGCGCGCCATGTCCGAACGCGGCATGCGCATTGGGCTTGCGCGCAATGTCGAGCCGGTCGGGGTCGGCAAAGGCGTCCGGGTCGCGGTTCGCCGCACCGACGCCGAGCGTGACGAAGCTGCCTTCCGGCAGAACCGTGCCGCGCAGGTCCACCGGCGCGGTGAGCAGCCGGTTGTTGAGCTGCAGCGGGCTTTCGAAGCGCAGCAGCTCGTCGACCGCGGTGCCGATCAAGGCCGGCTCGCGCTGCAGCCGCTCCCATTGATCCCGATGCGTCATCAGCGCGTGCAGGCCGTTGCCGATCAGGTTGGTCGTGGTCTCGTGGCCGGCGTTGAGCAGGAAGATGCAGTTGTGCAGCAGCTCGGGTTCAGTCAGCTTCTCGCCACCGTCGCCTTCGCCCTGGATCAGCCGCGTGAGCACGTCGACGTTCGGGTCTCCCGGCCTGGCGCGGCGGCGGGCAACCAGGTCGCGCAGATAGGCCAGGAACTCCGTGACCGCGGCGTTGGCACGCGCGAGTCGAACCTCGCCCGGCACCGGCTCGAGCGCCGACAGGATCGCGAGCGACCATTCGCGCAGCGGCCCGCGCTCGGCATGCGGCACGGCCAGCAGGTTGCCGATCACCTCGAGCGGAATCTGCGCCGCGAAATGCTCGATCAGGTCGGGCGCTTCGCGATCGGCGAGCTGATCGAGCAGCTGGTCGACCAGAGCCACCAGGCCCGGCTCCATGCGCGCGATCGCACGCTGGTTCACGGCGCCGAGGATCAGTCGCCGCACGCGCGTGTGCAGCGGCGGGTCGCTGAACACCAGGCTCGTGGTGTGGTGTTCGTAGATCGGCGTGCCGGGCCGAAGCTTGGGCGCGAACTCGCGGCGCTTGTCGCTGCTGGCTGCGCCCTCGCGGTAGATCTGCGATACGTCGTCGTAGCGCGTCAGCAGCCATTGATCGGGGCCGATGGCGTGGATCGGATCGTGCGTGCGCAGCGCCGCGTAGATGGGGTAGGGGTCGTCGACAAAATCGTCGGGTGCGTTCGCGAGCGTGAAGCTCGCGGCGATCCGCTGGGCCTCGTCGGGCCGGAAGGACAGGTGGGGCGTGCTCATTCGAAGCGTCCATGCCGGCCCGCGCCAGAGGCGAAACGCGCTGCCCCGGCCACGGCTTCGGCCGCCAGCACCGGATAGCCGCCGGCGCCTTCGCGCTGCAACGCCTCGGCCAGCGGCAGGTCCCACTGTGCGAACGCGCTGGCGCGGTCGGCCCGCATGCAGCGACTGGGGAACGCGGCGATCTGCCGCGCCAGCGCCAGCGCTTCGGCGAGCGCCTGGCCGTCGTCGACCACGCGGTTCGCGAGGCCGAAGGCCAGCGCCTCGTCGGCACCGACGGGCCGGCCGGTGAGGATCATGTCGAGCGCACGGCCCATGCCCACCACCCGTGGCAGCCGCACGGTGCCGCCGTCGATCAGCGGCACGCCCCAGCGGCGACAGAACACGCCGAACACGGCCGATCGCGCGGCCACGCGCAGGTCGCACATCAACGCGAGTTCGAGGCCGCCGGCCACCGCATGGCCTTCGATGGCGGCAATCACCGGTTTGGCGAAGGCCATGCGCGTCGGGCCCATCGGCCCGGGCGCGGTGCCGGTAGGCTCGATCGCATTGCGCCGCGCCGGGTCGGCCAGCGCCTTGAGGTCGGCTCCGGCACAGAAAGTGCCGCCGCCACCGGTGAACACAGCCACGGCCAGTGCGTCGTCGGCCTCGAAGGCTTCGAACGCGCGGCACAACGCGAGCGCAGTCGGGCCGTCGACCGCGTTGCGGCAGTCGGGCCGGTGCAACGTGATCGTCATGACGGCGCCGTCGGTCACCGAGGTCACGGCGGGTGAGGGCATGGGCAACTCCAGCGAGGGGTTTGCCCGCAGTGTGCCGTGGCCGCGCGCAGCAGCGTCTAGATGATTGCCCGCTCGACCCAGGCCTGCCCGGTGAGCACACGCGCCGGCGTCAACGGCGACAGGTCCAGCGTGCGCCAGGATCCGTGCACCACCCACTCGGCGATGCCGCGGCCGACACCGGCCGCATGCTGCAATCCGTGACCCGAGAAGCCGCAGGCGAGCAGCAGATTCGCGCAATGCGGGTGCGGGCCGACCAGCGCGTTGTGATCGAGCGGATGCACTTCGTACCAGCCGTCCCAGGCACCGGTGCGTCGCAGCGCCTCGAAGGCCGGCACGCGGTGGGCCAATGCCGGCCAGACACGTTCGTCGAACTGATGCAGATCGGGTTGATCCAGCGGTGGGTCGTCGGGGTCGGGATCGGCCTCGCCCGGCGTCCAGCCGCCGATGAAGCCCGCGCCCTCGCTGCGGAACCACACGCCACTCGGGTCGGCCACCAAGGGCGTGCGCGGCAGCGGTGTCGGGCAGCTGAACACGAACACCGTGCGGCGGCGGCCGAACACCGGAACCTCGAGACCGACGAGGGCGCCGACCGCATGCGACCAGGCGCCTGCGGCGAGCACGAAGGCGTCGGCCTCGACGCGCCGGCCGTCGCTGCAACCCAAGGCACGCACGGTGCCCGCCGCGAGGTCGAAGCTCGTCACATGCGCTGTGTGCCATTCGGCGCCGAGTGAGCGCGCCTTGCGCGCCAGCGCCTGAGCGAGCCGTTGGCCATCGAACCAGCCTTCGCCGCCCAGGCCCAGGCTGGCGAGCGCCACGTCGTCGCCGTGCATCCACGGCAGGCGCTCGCGCAGGCCGCGTGCATCGAGCAGCACGACCGGCGCGCCCGCGGCACGCTGCACGGCATGGCTGTCGCGCAGCAGCTGCGCGCCGGCGTCGCCGGTGGCGAGGATCAGATATCCCGACTCCACGAAGCCGAGGTCTACCCGTTCGTGGCCCACCGCGAGCCAGGCCTCCGGCTCGCGCAGCAGCTGCAGGCCGAACTGCGACAGGCGCACGTTCAGCTCGTTGGAGAACTGCTGCCGGATCGATGCCGCCGAGCGCGCCGACGAGGCCCAGCGCAGCGTCGGATCCGGCTCCACCACGGTGACGGCGATCGTCGGGTCGAGGCGGCGCAGGAAGAGCGCGCAGGCGGCGCCCACCGCGCCGCCGCCGATGACGACGACCTGCTGCGTCACGCCGCGAGCAGCTGCCTCAGCACATAGGGCAGGATGCCGCCGTGGCGCATGTAGTCGAGCTCGATCGCGGTGTCGATGCGCACGGTGACGATCACCTCCCGCGTGCGGCCGTCGGCATGCCGGATCACCAGGCAGGCCTCGCCCTGCGGACGCAGCTCGCCGAGCAGCGCCACGTCGACCGTCTCGTCGCCGCGCAGCCCGATCGAACTCCAGGAGTCGTTGCCCTTGAACTGCAGCGGCAGCACGCCCATGCCGACCAGGTTGCTGCGATGGATGCGCTCGAAGCTGCGCGCGACCACGCAGGCAATGCCGAGCAGCTGCGTGCCCTTGGCGGCCCAGTCGCGCGAGCTGCCGGTGCCGTATTCATCACCGGCGAACACGATGGTCGGCGTGCCCGCCGCCCGGTAGCGCATCGCGGCGTCGTAGATCGGGAGCTTCTCGCCCGCGGCACCTGGGCCGCTGCCCGGCACCGGTTGCATCAGCGTCAGCCCGCCTTCCTCGCGCGAGCCGTCCGCCAGCGGCGGCAGCATCAGGTTCTTGACGCGCACGTTGGCAAAGGTGCCGCGCATCATCACTTCGTGGTGTCCGCGCCGTGCGCCGTAGCTGTTGAAGTCGGCCTTGGTGACGCCGTGTTCGATCAGCCAGCGGCCCGCCGGCGAGCTGTCCTTGATGCTGCCCGCGGGCGAAATATGGTCGGTGGTGATCGAATCGCCGAACAGCGCCATGATGCGCGCGCCGCGGATGCCGGCCAGGGCGCTAGCTGCCAGGGCCGGCGGCTGGAGCGCGAAGCCGGCAAAGAACGGCGGCTGCGCGATGTAGGTGCTGGTGGGCCAGTCGTAGGTCTGGCCGGTGGCAGCCGGTATGCCCTGCCACAGCGCGCCGGGGTTCCTGGCCACGTTGTCGTAGTTGGCCTTGAACGCGCTGCCGTCGAGCGCGAAGCTCATCAGCTTGTGCACCTCGTCGCTCGAGGGCCAGATGTCGCCCAGCCACACGGGGTGCCCGCCCTTGCCGGTGCCCACCGGCTCGGTCATCAGGTCGCGCCGCACCGTGCCGGCGATCGCATAGGCCACCACCAGCGGCGGCGACGCGAGAAAGTTGGCTTTCAGGTTCGGATGGATGCGCGCCTCGAAATTGCGGTTGCCCGAGAGCACCGCGGCGCACACCAGGTCGTTGCTCGTGATCGCCTCGTTGATCTCCGGGCTCAGATCGCCGGCGTTGCCGATGCAGGTGGTGCAGCCGTAGGCGGCCACGTGGAAACCGAGCTGTTCCAGATACGGCAGCAGGCCGGTCTTCGTGAGGTACTCGGTGACGATGCGCGAGCCTGGCGCGAGCGAGGTCTTGATGTGCGCTGGCACCTTCAGCCCGGCCTGCACCGCCTTCTTGGCCAGCAGGCCGGCCGCGAGCAGCACGCCGGGGTTGCTGGTGTTGGTGCAGCTGGTGATCGCCGCGATCAGCACGTCGCCATGGTGCAGCGGGATGCCGTTCTTGGTGCCGTAGGTGTGCGTCAGCCGCTCCGCGCTCTGGTTGAAGCCGCCCTCCGCCGGGCCGGCGCTGAAGAGCTCGGCGAACTTCTTCGACAGGTGCGTGATCTCGATGCGGTCCTGCGGCCGCTTCGGGCCGGCCAGCGAAGGCGCCACCGTGCCGAGATCGAGCCGGACCACACGGCTGTAGGCGATGTCGCCGCTGGCCTGCGAAGCGCCCGGCGCGCCCGGCACGCCGAACAGCTCCTGGGCCTTGAAGTAGGCCTCGAAGCGATCGATCTCCTCGGCGCTGCGGCCGGTGCCCTTGAAGTACTCGATCGTCTTGTCGTCGACCGGAAAGAAGCCGATCGTCGCGCCGTACTCCGGTGCCATGTTGGCGATCGTGGCGCGGTCGGGTACCGCGAGCGTGGCGGTGCCGGCGCCGAAGAACTCCACGAACTGGCCGACCACCTTCTCCCTGCGCAGCATCTCGGTCACGGTGAGCACGAGGTCGGTGGCGGTCACGCCTTCGCGCAGCCGGCCGGTCAGCTCGAAGCCGACCACGTCGGGCGTGAGGAAGTACACCGGCTGCCCGAGCATGCCGGCCTCGGCCTCGATGCCGCCGACGCCCCAGCCGACGACGCCGATGCCGTTGATCATGGTCGTGTGGCTGTCGGTGCCGACGAGGGTGTCGGGATAGTAGACCTTGGAGGCGTCGCCATGCGGCGACGCGTGACCATCGCCGCCCACGTGCACGCCGCGCGCGAGGTATTCCAGATTCACCTGGTGCACGATGCCGAAGCCCGGCGGCACGACGCGGAAGGTATCGAACGCCTGCATGCCCCACTTCATGAACTGGTAGCGCTCGCGGTTGCGCTGGAACTCGAGCTTCATGTTGAGGTCCAGCGCGTTCTTGGTGCCGTAGTGGTCGATCATCACCGAGTGGTCCACCACCAGGTCCACGGGCACCAGCGGCTCGATGGCCTTGGGGTTGCGACCCAGGCGCGCGGCCACGTCGCGCATCGCCGCCAGATCGGCCAGCAGCGGCACGCCGGTGAAGTCTTGCAGCACCACGCGGGCGACGACGAACGGGATTTCATCGCTGCGCGCGGCCTTGGGCATCCAGTGAGCGAGCTGGCGCACATGGGCTTCGGTGACGCGCTGGCCGTCGCAGTTGCGCAGCACACTCTCGAGCACGAGGCGCATCGACTGCGGCAGCCGGGCCACGTTAGGGAACTGCCGCGCCAGCTCGGGCAACGAGAAGAAGCGGCCGGTCGCACCGGAGCGGGTGCGAAAGTTCTGCAGCGTGCCGGCAAAGGGATGGTCGGTGGCCATGGTTTCGCCTTCTTCGGATGGATCGGCCCATTCTGGCAGCCGATGGCAGGCTCTGGCCATGCTCAGCGCATGCCCGAGATTGCGATCAGGTTTCGGCGGCGGGGCGTCGTGCACCAGGTTCCTGCCGGGTCAGGCGCGCGCTGCGCCGCGGCCGCAGGCTGTGGGGCCCGTGCGCTCAAAGTCCGGCGCCCCGCCCGCTACGCGGCCAGGGTTCGCTGCGCTGCTCGCAGCAAGGGGCGGCGAACGCGAACTTCGCTGAGCGCCGCTGAACGCGGCGCCGCATAAAGCCCGCGTTCGCCGGTCTGGCGCTGGC
>JAEUPI010000257.1 GCA_016790175.1 Burkholderiaceae bacterium
GTGCGCTCGGCGTCGATCACCTCGAGGTAGTTGACGAAACCGTTGCGATAGCGCGTGGCCGACAGCTGCGCGCTGCGCTGCGCCGCCGCCACCGACTGGGCCTGCTCACGCGCCTGTTCGGCGAGGATGCGCAGGCCCGACAGGTTGTCTTCCACCTCGCGGAAGGCGGCCAGCACCCGTTCGCGGTAGCTGGCCGCGGCCTCGTCGAAGCTGGCCAGCGCCAGCGCCTCGTTGGCCCGGTTGCGGCCACCGTCGAAGATCGGCATCGTCAACATCGTGCCGGCGAGCGGGCCGAGCGCCCAGGTGCGGCTCGAGCTATTGAAGAGGTCACCCGACGACGCCGACTCCAGGCCCAGCAGGCCCGTCAGCGTCAACCGTGGGTAATAGGCCGCACGCGCCACGCCGATGCGTGCATTGGCCGCCGCCATGGCACGCTCGGCCGCGGCCACGTCGGGCCGGCGCTCGAGAAGCGCCGAAGGTACGCCGGCGGGCACGTGGATCGGCTGGAACTGCAGCGGCGCGCGCGCGAGCGCCAGCTCGGCGGGGGCCTGGCCCAGCAGCACGGCCAGCGCATGTTCCAGTTCGGCGCGGCGCTTGCCCAGGCCGATGGCTTCGCCGCGCGTGACCGACAGCTCGGTGCGGGCGCGGGCCACGTCGAGCTCGCTGGTCTCGCCGGCGCGGAAGCGCCGGTCGACCAGCTGCAGTGCCGATTCGCGCAGGCGCACGGTGTCGTCCAGCAGCGCCGTCTCGGCATCGAGCGAACGGATCGCGAAGTAGTGCTGTGCCACGTCGGCCTGGATCGCCAGCTGCAGCGACTGCAGCAGCGCGTGGGCCTGCTCGGCATCGGCCTGCGCGGCGGCCACCGAGCTGGCCACGCGGCCGAACAGGTCGACCTCGTAGCTCACGGTGGCCTGTGCGCGGTGCAGCGTGCCGGGCTGCGTGTGGGCATCCGCCGGCAGGCCCAGCGAGGCGGGCGACGGCCGCGAGCGCGTGAGGCCGACGCCACCGTCGACGCGCGGCGACCGATCGGCTTCGCTCGAACGCAGCGCCGCCCGCGACTGCGACAGCCGGGCGAAGCCGGCCTGCAGCGTCGGGTTCGCGGCCTGCGCCCTGAGCTGCAGCTCGTCGAGCCGCTCGTCGCCGAACACCGTCCACCACCGCCCACGGGCGGCGGCATCGCCGGGCTCGGCCTGCTTCCACTGCGATGTCTCCGCGGCGGGGATCGCCTCCTTGAACGCCGGGACCGTGTTCGTGGCGGGCTTCTGATAAGTCGGCGCCACGCTGCAGCCGGCCAGCAGCAAGGCTGCGGCGGCAGCGACCGGGAGGATCGAACGCGCGAAGGTCATTTCGTGGGCTCCAGCAACGAAGGTTGGGCACTTCTGGACAGTGCCGATGCCGCCTGGGGACGCGAGAAGCGCTCGCCCAGCTGCCGCAGCAGCACATAGAACACCGGTGTCAGCACGAGGCCGAAAAAGGTCACGCCGAGCATGCCGGAGAACACGGCGACGCCGATCGCGCGGCGCATCTCGGCGCCGGCGCCGGTGGACCACACCAGCGGCAGCACGCCCATGATGAAGGCGAACGAGGTCATGAGGATCGGCCGCAGCCGCAGTCGGCTGGCCTCGATGGCCGCGCGCACGATGCTGCGGCCCTGGCGTTCGAGCTCGAGCGCAAACTCGACGATCAAGATCGCGTTCTTCGCCGCCAGCCCCACCAGCACCACGAGCGAGATCTGCGTGAAGATGTTGTTGTCGCCCCGCATGATCCACACGCCGGCAATCGCCGACAGCAGCGCCATCGGCACGATCAGGATCACCGCCAGCGGCAGCGTCCAGCTCTCGTACAGCGCCGCCAGCACCAGGAACACCAGCAGCACCGCGAGCGGGAACACCAGCATGCCGGCGCTGCCGGCGAGCTGCTCCTGATAGGTCAGGTCGGTCCACTCGAAGGCGAGGCCCTTGGGCAGCACCTCGGCGGCGATGCGCTCGGCCGCCGCCTGCGCCTGGCCCGACGAGAAGCCCGGCGCCGGCCCGCCGTTGATGTCGGCGGCGGTGTAGTTGTTGTAGCGCGTGACCACGTCGGGGCCGTAGCTCGGCTGCACATGCAGCAGCGTGGCCAGCGGCACCATTTCGCCGCGGGCGTTTCGTGTCTTGAGCTTGCCCACGTCTTCGGCACGCGAACGGAACGCCGCGTCGGCCTGCACCTTGACCTGAAAGGTGCGACCGAAGCGGTTGAAGTCGTTCACGTACAGCGAGCCGAGATAGATCTGCATCGTCTCGAACACGTCGGTCACCGGCACGCCGAGCTGCTTGGCCTTCACGCGGTCGATGTCGGCCTCGAGCTGCGGCACGTTGATCTGGTAGCCCGAGAACACGCCAGCGAGTTCCGGCGTCTGCCAGGCCTTGCCGAGGAAGGCCTGCCGCGCCTCGTACAACGCCTCGTAGCCGAGGCCGCCGCGGTCCTCGATCTGCAGCTTGAAGCCGCCGATCGTGCCCAGGCCCAGCACCGGCGGTGGCGGGAACACCGCGACGAACGCGTCCTGGATGCCCATCAGCCGGCCGTTGAGCGCCTGCGCGATGCCGAAGCCCGACAGCTCGCGGCTGCGCCGCTCCTCGAACGGCTTGAGCGTGATGAAGATGACGCCGGCATTCGCGCTGGTGGTGAAGCCGTTGATCGACAACCCGGGGAACGCCACGGCCGACTCCACGCCCGGCGTCTTCAACGCAATCTCCGACATCTGCTTGACCACCGACTCGGTGCGGTCGAGCGCCGCGCCGTCGGGCAGTTGCGCCATCGCGATCAGGTATTGCTTGTCCTGCGCCGGAATGAAGCCGCGGGGCACGCTCTGGAAACCGAGCACGGTGAGCCCGGTCAGCGCCAGATACACCGCCATCACGATCGCCTTGCGGCCGAGCACGCGGCCGACCGCCGAGCCGTAACCGTCGCCCGCCCGCTGGAAGCCCCGGTTGAAGCGGCGGAAGAACCAGCCGAACGCACGGTCCATGCCGCGCGTCAGCGCGTCCTTCGGCTCGCCGTGGCCCTTGAGCAGCTTGGCGGCCAGCGCGGGCGAGAGGGTCAGCGAATTGAACGCCGAGATCACGGTCGAGATCGCGATCGTGAGCGCGAACTGCCGGTAGAACTCGCCCGACAAGCCCGACACGAAGGCCATCGGCACGAACACCGCCACCAGCACCAGCGCGATCGCGACGATCGGGCCGCTTACCTCCTTCATCGCCTGGTAGGTGGCCTCGCGCGGACTCAAGCCCGCGGCGATGTTGCGTTCGACGTTCTCGACGACCACGATCGCGTCGTCGACCACGATGCCGATCGCCAGCACCAGGCCGAACAGCGACAGCGCATTGACCGAGAAGCCGAACAGCAGCATCAGCGCGAAGGTGCCGACGATCGACACCGGCACCGCCACCAGCGGAATGATCGACGCGCGCCAGGTCTGCAGGAACACGATCACCACCAGCACCACCAGCGCGACCGCCTCGAGCAGCGTCTTGACCACCGAGTGGATCGACGCGCGCACGAACTTGGTCGTGTCGTACACGATCGAGTAGCTCACGCCTTCGGGCATGTCGGCCTTGAGCCGCTCCATCGTCGTGTGCACGCGGTTGGCCACCTCGATGGCGTTGGAGCCCGGCGCCTGGAAGATGCCGATGGCCACCGCCGGCTTGTTGTTGAGCAGGCTGCGCAGCGAATACTCGGCCGCGCCCAGCTCGATGCGC
>JAEUPI010000276.1 GCA_016790175.1 Burkholderiaceae bacterium
CTGCCGGGCAACCTGGGTGGCCTGTATGGTCAGGTGCAGACCTCGCTGGGCGAGGGCGTCGACGCCAACAAGCAGACCAGCGTGCGCATCGGCTGGGCGGGCGGCCCGATCAACATCGCGGTGTCGACCGGCAAGACCGACTTGGCGACCGAGTACACACATAACAACATCGCGGGTTCGTGGAACGCTGGCTTCGCCAACTTCATGGCCCAGTACGATACGCAGGAAGCCGGTGCGGCCGAGCGCGTGATGTACCTGTTCGGCGTGATCGTTCCGGTCGGCCAGCACGAGCTGAAGTTCTCGTACGTGAACTCCAAGGGCGATGGCCCACTGAACGGCGTCGATGCCGACCAGTTCGCGCTCGGGTACATCTATAACCTGTCCAAGCGCACCGCGCTGTACGGTCACTACGCCCAGATCAAGAACAAGGGCGGCGCCAACTTCCAAGTTGGTGCCAATGGTGGCAGCGCGACGAACGACAAGTCGACCGGCTACGAAGTCGGCCTGCGCCACTCGTTCTGATCGGGGTTATCCCCTCCCTCAAAGGGCCGCCCTGCCGGGCGGCCTTTTTGTTTGTGGCGATACAGTGCGGCATCGAGTCGTGCAAGCATGGATAGGCGGGAGTCCCTGATCAGTCGTCGGGCGTTACTGGCGACCTGCGGTGTGGTCGTCGCAGGCTGCGCGGGCACGCCCGCGGTCGCGCCGCAAGCCAGAGCCGAAGAGTGGTCACCTTTTGTGCTGCCCGGCAAGCGGCCGACAAGCTACAAGCGCGCAAGCAAAGACGGCCGCTTCGCATGGCATGCACATGCCGAGGCATCGGCCAGCATGCTGCGCCGTCGCATCCCGCCGCGCGCCGTCGAAGGCCTGGTGGCGGAGTTCGGCTGGTGGGTGCCGAGCACGATCGATCAGGCCGACCTCAGCAAGGCCGAAAGCGCCGACTCGCCGGTGCGCGTGGCCTTCGCGTTCGGCGGTGATCACGCGCGCCTGTCGGCTCGCGCGCGCATGCAGTTCCAGATGGCCGAAATGCTCACCGGCGAGGAACCGCCTTATGCCACGCTGATGTACGTTTGGGACAACCATGCGCCGGTCGAGTCCGTGCTGACGAGCCGCCGCAGCGATCGCGTGCGCAAGCTCGTGCTCGAGTGCGGCCCCGGCCAGCTGGGACGTTGGCGTGCGTATCGGCGACAGCTGGCCGCCGACTATCGGCGTGCGTTTGCCGAGGAGCCCGGACCGCTGCTTGCTATTGCTTTGATGACCGACGCCGACAACACCGGCTCCAGCGCGGAGGCCTGGTACAGCGACGTCGTGCTGCGGCCGGCCTGATCCACCGCTCGATCGTCATTGCATCTGGGCGGCGGCCCTGGATTCCCCCGTAGCCATTGCGCACACGCTGCCGCGATGATCGGCGCCCATGCTGGCCTTCGTGCTTCGACGTCTGGTGCAGGCCGTGATCGTGATGCTCACGGTGGCGTTCATTGCGTTCATGCTGTTCCAGTATGTCGGCGACCCGGTCACGAGCCTGCTCGGCCAAGACGCCACGGCCGAGCAGCGTCAGCAGCTGCGCACCGAGCTCGGCCTGGACGCGCCGTTCCCGGTGCAGTTCGTGCGGTTCGTCGGCAATGCCGTGCGCGGCGAATTCGGACTCAGCCTGCGGCAGGGGCGGCGCGTGTCGGCGCTGATCGCCGAGCGGCTGCCGGCCACGCTCGAGCTCGCCATCGCTGCCGGCGTGCTGGCGCTCGTGGTCGGCATCCCGATGGGTGTGTACACGGCCTTGCGACGGGGCAGCTTCGGGTCCCAGGTGTTGATGACGGTGTCGCTGCTCGGGGTGTCGCTGCCGACCTTTCTGATCGGCATCCTGCTGATCCTGGTGTTCTCGGTCGTGCTGCAGGTGCTGCCGAGCTTCGGCCGCGGCGACACGTTGTCGCTGGGTGGCTGGTCGACCGGCCTGCTCACGGTGGACGGCTGGAAGCACCTGGTGCTGCCGGCCATCACGCTGGCGGTGTTTCAGCTCGCGCTCATCATGCGGCTCGTGCGGGCCGAGATGCTCGAGGTGCTGCGTACCGACTACATCAAGTTCGCACGCGCGCGCGGCATCAGCGACCGCAGCGTCTACTTCGCCCATGCGCTGAAGAACACGCTGGTTCCGGTGATCACGATCACCGGGCTGCAACTCGGCTCGCTAATCGCCTTTGCGATCATCACCGAGACGGTGTTCCAGTGGCCCGGCATGGGCTTCCTGTTCATTCAGGCGGTGCAGTTCGCCGACATTCCGGTGATGGCAGCCTACCTCTGCCTGATCGCGCTGATCTTCGTGCTGATCAACCTGTTCGTCGACCTGCTTTACTTCGCCGTCGATCCGCGCCTGCGCATCGAGCGGCCGGTTACGGGACATTGAACGCGACGCATGACGACGATCGCCGCATCCAGCCGCTGGGCCCGCTTTCTCGACAGCGACCTCTGGTACAGCTTTCGCCATTCGTCGACCGCCCTGGCGGCGACCATCATCGCGGTGGTGTGCGTCGTCTGCGCGATCTTCGCCAACTGGATCGCGCCGCACAACCCGTTCGATCTCGCCACCATCGACCTGGCCGACGCGCGATTGCCGCCAGTCTGGCTGGAGGGTGGTACGGCCAAGTACCTGCTCGGCACCGATGATCAGGGGCGCGACATCCTGTCGGCGCTGATGTACGGCTCGCGCATCTCGCTGCTGGTGGGGTTGGCCTCGGTGGCGCTGTCGGTGCTCATCGGCGTCGGCCTCGGGCTGCTGTCTGGGTTTGCCGGCGGCCGGGTCGACGCCTTCATCATGCGGGTGTGCGATGTGATGCTGTCGTTCCCGTCGATCCTGGTCGCGTTGCTGATCGACGGCATCGGCCGCGCGATGTTTCCGAACGCGCACGACACGTTGGCGTTCTCGGTGCTGGTGTTCGCGATCGCACTGACCGGCTGGGTGCAGTATGCGCGCACCGTGCGCGGCTCGACGATGGTCGAACGCAACAAGGAATACGTGCAGGCCGCTCGTGTGATCGGGGTGGCGCCGCTGCGCGTGATGTTCCGGCACGTGCTGCCCAACGTGCTCGGGCCGGTGCTGGTGTTGGCGACGATACAGATCGCCGGCGCGATCATCACCGAGGCCACGCTGAGTTTCCTGGGCGTCGGCGTACCGCCCACCTCGCCGTCATTGGGCACGCTGATTCGCATCGGCCAGGACTTCCTCTTCTCCGGCGAGTGGTGGATCACGATCTTTCCGGGCGCGATGCTGGTGCTGATTGCGCTGTCGGTGAATCTGCTCGGCGACTGGTTGCGCGACGCGCTCAACCCGCGCCTGCGCTGACAAGGAGACCGCCCGCATGCCTGCGCCGTTGCTCGAGGTGCGCCACCTGCGCGTCGAGTTTCCCACCCGGCGCGGCACGCTGACGGCGCTGGACGATGTGTCCTTCGAGATCGCGCCCGGCGAGATTCTCGGCGTGGTGGGCGAGTCGGGTGCCGGCAAGTCCCTGACCGGCGCCGCGATCATCGGCCTGCTCGAGCCACCCGGTCGCATCGCCGGCGGTGAGATCCTGCTCGAGGGCCGGCGCATCGACAACCTGCCGCACGAGGCGATGCGTCGCATCCGTGGCCGCCAGATCGGCGCCGTGTTCCAGGATCCGCTGACCTCGCTGAACCCGCTGGTCACCGTGGGCCGGCAGCTGACGGAGACGATCCAAACCCACCTGCCGGTCGCTGCCGACGAAGCCCGCGCCCGCGCCATCGCGCTGCTGAAGGAGACCGGCATACCGGCAGCCGAGGCGCGCATCGACCAGTATCCGCATCAGTTCTCCGGCGGCATGCGACAGCGCGTCGTGATCGCGCTCGCCCTGGCTGCCGAACCGAAGCTCATCGTCGCCGACGAGCCGACGACGGCGCTCGATGTGTCGATCCAGGCGCAGATCATCACGTTGCTCAAGCGCATGACCCGACAGCATGGTGCGGCCGTCATGCTGGTGACGCACGACATGGGTGTGATCGCCGAGGCGAGCGACCGCGTGGCTGTGATGTACGCCGGCCGCATCGTCGAGATCGGTCCGGTGCAGCAGGTCATTCACCAGCCATCGCATCCTTACACCGTAGGGCTGATGGGCTCGATCCCCACGATGGATCTCGCGCGCGATCGGCTGCTGCAGATCGACGGCACGATGCCGAGGCTCAATGCGATCCCGAGCGGCTGCGCGTTCCATCCGCGCTGTCCCAGCGCCGTCGATCGCTGCCGGCGCGAGCGGCCCGAGTTGATGCCCGCCGGCACCACCCGTGCGGCGTGCTGGCTGGTCGACGCGAGCGAGCAGGTGGAGCAACCATGACGGCCCTGGTGGAAGCGGTGAATCTCGCGAAGGTGTTCGACGTGTCGGCGCCCTGGCTGAACCGCGTCGTCGAGCGCAAGCCGCCTCAGTTCGTGCATGCGGTCGATGGTGTGAGTTTCGCGATCGAGAAGGGCCGCACGTTGGCGTTGGTCGGCGAATCGGGTTGCGGCAAGAGCACGGTGGCACGTCTGCTCGTGGGCCTGTACAAGCCCACCGCGGGCCTGGTGCGATTCGACGGTCGCGACACGAACGAGGCCTGGCAATCGGCCGACGGCCGTGCGCTGCGACGTCGCATGCAGATGATCTTCCAGGACCCGTATGCCAGCCTGAACCCGCGATGGACCGTGCGCGACATCGTGGCGGAGCCGTTGGCGGAGCACCGGCTGGTCACGGGGGACGACGCGTTGGCGGCCCGGGTGAGTGCGCTGCTGCAGCAAGTGGGCCTGTCCGCAGCCGACATGGTGAAATTCCCGCACCAGTTCTCCGGTGGGCAGCGGCAGCGCATTTCGATCGCGCGGGCGCTGGCTACCGAACCCGAGTTCCTGGT
>JAEUPI010000014.1 GCA_016790175.1 Burkholderiaceae bacterium
GGCACGCAGCTCCTCCACGGTGTCGCGCAGCGTGCCGATCACCGAGCCGAGCGCCACGACGATGGTCTCGGCGTCTTCGCAGTGGTAGCCGCGCACCAGCCCACCGGTGTTGCGGCCGAAGCGCGCCTGAAACTCCTCGGCAATTTGCGGAATGCGCTCCAGCGCCATGGTCTGCTTGGCGTGCGCGAGATAGCGCACTTCCATGAAGGCCTCGGGCCCGACCATCGCGCCGATCGACACCGGCTCGGCAGGGTCCAGCACCTGGCGCGGCTCGTAGGGCGGCAGGAACGCATCCACCTCGGCCTGCTCGGGCATGTCGACACGCTCGACCGCGTGCGTGAGGATGAAGCCGTCCATGCACACCATCCCCGGCATGGAGAGCTCCTCGCCGAGCTTGAAGGCCTGGATGTGCAGGTCGAGCGCCTCCTGGTTGTGCGCGGCGAACAGCTGGATCCAGCCGCAGTCGCGCTGGCTCATCGAGTCGCTGTGGTCGTTCCAGATGTTGATCGGCGCGCCGATCGCGCGGTTGGCCACCGTCATCACGATCGGCAGCCCGAGGCCCGACGCGTTGTAGACCGCCTCGGCCATGAACAGCAGCCCCTGGCTCGCCGTGGCGGTGTAGGTGCGCGCACCCGCGGCACTGGAGCCGATGGCCACGCTCATCGCGGCGAACTCGCTCTCCACGTTGATGAACTCGCAAGGGGCGAGGGCGCCGCTCTTCACGAGCTCGCCCAGGCCCTCGACGATGTGGGTCTGCGGTGAGATCGGGTAGGCGCAGATGACCTCGGGCCGCGACAGCGCGACCGCCTGCGCAACGGCCTGCGAGCCTTCGATCTGCTTACGCATGCTTGAGCTCCTCCATCTCGCGCCGCACGACCGCGTGTGCGTCGCCGGCGGCGGCGACATTGGCCTCGGCGATCGCGCCCTTGAAGGTATGGCGGATCGCGTGCACCACGGCGTCCAGCGACACCAGACCCGCCAGCGCCGCGAAGCCGCCGAGCAGCACCGCGTTGGGCAGCGGGCGGCCCAGATGCTTGAGCGCGATTTCGGTGGCCGGCACCGTGATCAGGCGTTCGTGCCGGTGGCGGGCCGCGGCCTCGGCCAGGCCGAGTTCGTCGAACGAGCGGCGGCTGTTGATCAGCACCCAGCCGTCGGGCCGCAGGCCCTGGAACACGTTGACCTGGTGCAACAGCGTCGGGTCCTGCACGATCAGCACGTCGGGCGCGACGATCGGCTCGCGCAGCCGGATCTCCGTTTCGTCGATGCGGCAGAACGCCACCACCGGCGCGCCGGTGCGCTCCGAGCCGAAGCTGGGGAAGGCCTGCGCCCAGCGGCCCTGCTCGAAGGCGGCGATCGACAGCATCTCGGCCGCGGTGACCACGCCCTGGCCGCCGCGGCCGTGGATGCGTACCTGAAGCATGGGTGCGTCCCCCCTCGTTATGGCGCCCCGGCAGCCCACGAGCAGTGGCGCGTGGAGCGGTGCGTGTGCCTGTAGTGTGAACAGAATCGCCGCCGGCGGACCGAGTGAAATCCCGGCGCGGCGATGCCGCGCCACGCCTGCACCCGCAACGCTTCACTTTCTGGACTTGGCCCGGCGCCCGGTGGCCGGCAGCATGGGGCCTTCCGTCCCCTGGACGGTCAACTGACGGGAGACGACCATGGCTTTGAGCTTCACCCAACTCGACGGCAAGGTGATGGACGCGCCCGAGGCCGCGATGCAGGCCCTGAAGGCGTCGTTCCGCGGCGCGTTGCTCACGGCCGACGACCCGGCCTACGACGAGACGCGCAAGGTGTGGAACGCGATGATCGACCGCCGGCCCGCGCTGATCGCGCGCTGCAGCGGCACCGCCGACGTGGTGCGCGCGGTGCAGTTCGCCCGCGAGCATCGCATCGTCAACTCGGTGCGCGGCGGCGGCCACAACATCGCCGGCCTGGCGGTGTGCGACGGCGGGCTGATGATCGACCTCTCGCCGATGCGCGGCGTGTGGGTCGATCCGGCCGGCCGCACCTGCCGCGCCCAGGCCGGCTGCACCCTTGGCGACGTGGACCGCGAGACGCAGCTGCACGGCCTGGCCGCCGTGCTCGGCTTCGTGTCGGCCACCGGCATCGCCGGTCTCACGGTCGGCGGCGGCTTCGGCTACCTCACGCGCCGCCACGGCTGGACCTGCGACACGGTGCTGGGCATGGAGGTCGTCACCGCCGAAGGCCGCGTGGTGCGTGCGTCGGCCAGCGAGAACGCCGATCTGTTCTGGGCCCTGCGCGGGGGCAGCGGCAACTTCGGCATCGTCACCTCGTTCGAGTACCGGCTGTTCCCGGTGGGGCCGGAGATCCTGGGCGGCGCCATCGCCTGGCGTGCCGACGACAGCCGGCGCGTGCTCGAGGCGTTCGAGGCCTTCAGCGCCGGAGCCCCGCGCGAACTCACCAGCGTGGCCGTGCTGCGCATCGCGCCACCGGCGCCGTGGCTGCCGAAGGAGGTGCACGGCAAGCCGATCGTCGCGATCTTCGTCTGCTACAGCGGCGCCTCGCTCGAGCAGGGCGAGGCCTTGCTGAAACCCCTGCGCTCGCTCGGCCAGCCGGTGGCCGACATCGTGGCGCGACGGCCCTACACCCAGATGCAGAGCCTGCTCGACGCCACGCAGCCCAAGGGGCGCCGCTACTACTGGAAATCGCACTACCTGCCGCGCATCGACGCGTGCCTGATCGACACCGCCACCACGCATGCCGGTCGCATCGGCTCGCCGCATTCGGCGATCCTGATGTTCCAGATCGGCGGTGCGCTGGGCGAGCTGCCGGCCGACCACTCGCCGGCGGGCAACCGCGACGCGGCCTACGTGCTCAACATCGCCGGTTCCTGGGAGCGACCCGAAGACGACGCGGCCCACATGCGCTGGGCACGCGAATGTTTCGAGGCCACGCGAGCGAGCTCCACCGGCGGGGCGTACGTGAACTTCCTCACCGAGGAGGAAGGGCGGGACCGTATCGAGGCGGCCTACGGCGGCGCCAATCTGCAAAGGCTCGCCGAACTCAAACGTCGCCTGGACCCCGACGGCTTGTTCCAGCACACCAAGCGCGTGGCCGGCTGACGCTGCAGCGCCGCGCGCGCACAATCCGAGGCCCTCGGTCGGATGCGGGAGCGTGGCGATGGACAGCGGCTACGGGCAGTTCTGCACGGTGGCACGGGGCGCCGAGATCCTCTGCGAGCGCTGGACGCCACTGGTGATCCGCGAGCTGCTGTGCGGCAGCCGCCGCTTCAACGACCTGCATCGTGGCGTGCCGCGCATGTCCACCAGTCTGCTGGCGCGCCGGCTGCAGACGCTGGAATCGGCCGGCGTCGTGCGGCGCACCGCGGTCGGCAAGGTGTGGGAGTACGGCCTCACCGAGGCCGGCGAAGAGCTGCGACCGATCGTGATGGCGCTCGGCCATTGGGGTGCAAGCTGGATCGGCAGCCGCCTGCGCGACGACGAACTCGACGCCGGACTGCTGATGTGGGACATCCGCCGCTTCGTGCACCTCGACGAGTTTCCGCAGCACGCGGTGGTGATCCACTTTCAGCTGCCCGACGCCCGCGACGGCGAGCGCTCGTGGTGGCTGGTGGTCGAACACGGCGTGGCCGATCTGTGCCGTGACGACCCGGGCCGCGACGTCTCGCTGGTCGTGACGGCCTCGGTGCGGGCCCTCACCGAGATCTGGAGCGGCGACCTCGGGCCCGCTGCGGCGGTGGGCGCCGGCGATGTGCAGGTCGATGGGGATCCGCGCGATGCCGAGCGGCTCTGGCGCATGCTCGGCACCAGCGCCTTTGCCCCGAGCCGGCGGCCGGGCGCCGTGGTGCACGCGCGCAACGCATCGAGAGCGTTGCGCACCACAGACGCAGGCTAGGGCCTGTTCACACTACAGGAAGGGTCGCGAAGGCCCGCCGAAACGGGTCAATCTAGGCGCGGCGCGCCGCCCGCACTGACGTGCGGGCAAGCGTTGCAACGACGAGTGGCCCGTTTCGGCGGGCCTTCCCGCAGGGTTGCGACCACAAAGGCCGCGCGCGGCGTTGCAAATCCTCGCCGGGTGTACAACCCGGCTGCGGTTTGCGCCTTGCTCGCGGCCTTTGTGGTCGTCAACGCGATCCCTTCCTGTAGTGTGAACAGGCCCTAGTCGCAGGATCCGAAAGCGAGTACCCTGCAGGCTCCGATCAACTACGAAAGGAGGTGATATGTCTAAGTCGTCTAGGTTTGGGGCGGAGCCCTACCTGAAGTAGTTGGTTCTGTAGCCAGACCCGCGGGCGCTGCACACTTCGGTGGCAGCGCCCGCGTCATTTCAGGTCTTGCGCGCGCGATGTGCGTGGTCTTTCTGCAGGCAGCCGTCGGTCCGCAGCCCAGCCGCTCCTGACCGAACTCAGCCCACGAGTCGTGACACCAGAGGGTGTTGGACACGTCGCTCGGTGCCGATGGCGAAGAAGTGTTCCTCCACGCCTTCGCATTCGCCGATGCGTCGCACGCGATAGCGCCGCACCAGATCGTCATGCACGCGGCTCGCGGCGGGAAACACCCCCATGCCGCCGGCAGCAAAGGTCTTCAGCAGCGCGCTGTCCTCGAACTCGCCGACCACGCGAGGATGCAGCGCGTGGCGCTCGAACCACTGGTCGATGCGCAGGCGCACCGCGGCATGGTGTGAGGGCAGCAGCACGGGCAATTCGGCCAGCGAGCCCGGGAAGCCCCTCTGTGCGACCGCCGCGAGCGAGGCCGGGGCATACCAGGCGACCGGCGAGCTGCCGAGGGCGTGGCCGTACAGCTTGAGGTTGGGGTTCGGCGGGGGCCCGCGGTCGGCGAGCACCACGTCGAGTCGGTGCAACGCCAGGTCGGCCAGGAGGTCGTCGAACTCGTCCTCGTGGCACACGAGCCGCAGCTCCTGCACCTGCAACACCGGTTCCATCAGGTGGCGCACCATCAGCTTCGGCAGGCCATCGGACAGTCCGACCACCAGCCGCACGCCGGCACTGGCCTTGGCCGAACGCTTGACGAGTTCCGGCAACTGTTCACCAAGCTGGAAGATCTGTTCGGCCTGCCGCAGGGCGGCCTGTCCGGCCTCGGTGAGCGTCAGGCCGCGGCCGGCGGGCCGCAGCAGTTGCTGACCCAGCGCGCGCTCGAGTTCGCGCACCTGGGCGCTCACCGTCTGCACCGCCATGCCCAGACGGGCAGCCGCTCGCGAGATGCCGCCTTCGCGTGCGACGACCCAGAAGTAGTACAGGTGCCGGTAGTTGAAGCGCAGGCTCATCGGCTGGTCGGTCCAGTGCTGGTTCAGGTTTTGACGAACTGAAACTCAGTCATTCTCTGCTTTTTCGGAACACATTGCGACCCTATCTTTCGCCCCATCGCAATCGATGTCGAAGGAGCTCAGCAATGGAAGTGCTGTTCGAAGCCCGCAGTCCCAAGGCGCTCGCGTTGCGCGGCCTGGCCGTGCGGCGCACGCGGTTCGTGATGCGTCGGATTCACTGGATGGTGCCGCGCGCCCGCGTGCATCTGGACGACGTGAACGGGCCCCGTGGTGGCGTGGACAAGCGCTGCCGGATCGAACTGCGCGCCCCGGCCGGCGGGCCGGTCGTGGTGACCTCGATGGCCACCGATTGGCGGCGGGCACTCGATGCGGCGCTGGCCCGCGCAGTGCGGGCGCTGATGCGCTGGTGGCAGCGGCGCCGCACCCCTGTGACGTCCGCCCGCCTGGCGCCGCCCCGCTGAACACCGTTCGACATGCGTCCCGAGACTCAAGGAGACCTCACGATGGAACCCCTGCAGACCCGCTCAACTGAACGAAACACCGCCGTGGCGGTGGCCTTGCCGGCTGGCTTGGCCGGCCGCGCCGCCACCACACCGGCGCGCAGCGCCGCCGCCACCCGCGTGCTGCGCAACGCGTATGCACTGCTGGCGATGACGCTGCTGTTTTCGGCCGGAATCGCCGCGCTCGGCGTGGCGATGAAGTGGCCCGCGCCAGGCCTGCTGCTGTCGCTCGCCGGCAGTCTCGGCCTGCTCTTCCTCGTGCATGCCGTGCGCAACTCCGGTTGGGCGCTGCCCGCCGTGTTCGCGTTCACCGGCTTCATGGGCTACACGATCGGCCCGGTGATCGCCAAGACGCTGTCGTGGTCCGGCGGCGCGCAGGTGGTGGCGATGGCGCTGGGCACCACGGGACTCGCGACGTTGGCGCTGTCGGCATGGGCGTTGAACAGCAAGCGCAACTTCAGCGCCTGGGGTGGGATGCTGTTCGCGGGACTGGTCGTGGCACTGGTGGCCGGGCTGGCCGCTGTGTTCCTGCAGATCCCGGCGCTCGGACTCGCCGTGAGCGCGATGGTGGCGCTGCTGGCTGCCGGCATGATCCTGGTGGAAACCAGCCGCATCGTGCACGGTGGCGAGACCAACTACGTGATGGCCGCCGTGGGCCTGTACGTGTCGATCTTCAACCTGTTCTCGAGCCTGCTGACCCTGCTGGGCCTCGGCGGCAGCGACGAGTGATCAACCAACCCCATCCTTGGAGATCCCCATGCGCAGCTATCCCGTCAACAGCCCCGAAGCCGCCGCGCGCATCGTGGCACTGACCATGCTGGCCGATGGCCATCTGAGCCAGAACGAGTTCGACGTGCTCCACCGCGGCGGCGGAAGCGCGACGCTCGGCCTCGAACCCGATCGCCTGCACGACGTGCTGCTCGCCCTGTGCGAGGACCTGCTGCATGGCGCCGGCCTGGAATGGTCTCAGGCCTGCAAGGTAGATCCACACGCGCTGTCGAGCCTGATGGCCGAGATCGATGAGCCCGGGTTGCGCCAACGCGTGCTGGCGCTGTGCCTGCAGGTGGCCGAGGCCGACCAGCACGTCAGCGAGGGCGAATCGCTGCTGCTCACGCAGGCCGTCGAGCAATGGGGCCTGCAGGCCCACATGTTCATCGAGCGGGACGCCGTCCCGCACGAGCGGCCCCGTCTGCACGCCGGCTGAGTCCGGCATCCCGCGTTCACGAGACCGTTCACCATGGACACCCTGATTCCGATTCTGCAGACCGAGTTGCTGGGTACAGCCGCCTGGATCTGGTTGACCTTCGCCGCACTGGTCGTGGCACTGCTGGCCTTCGACCTCGGCGTGCTGCACAAGGACGATCACGCCATCGGCGTCGGCGAGAGCCTGGTGCTGTCGGCCGGCTACATCGGTGCGGCGCTGGCCTTCGGCGGATGGGTCTGGTGGATGAAGGGCGCCGGCAGCGGCATCGAATACTTCACCGGTTTCCTGATCGAGAAGTCGCTGTCGATGGACAACGTGTTCGTGATCGCGCTGATCTTCGGCTACTTCGCGATCCCGCCGCAGGTCCAGCACCGCGTGCTGTTCTGGGGCATCCTCGGCGTCATCGTGCTGCGCGCGATCCTGATCGGCCTGGGCGCCACGCTGGTCAGCGAGTTCTCTTGGGTCCTCTACGTCTTCGGAGCCTTCCTCGTCGTCACTGGCATCAAGATGTGGTGGCTGGCCGATCACCAGCCCGACATCGCGAACAACCCGCTGCTCAAGTTCCTGCGCCGCCGGCTGAAGGTGACGCCGGAGCTGCATGGCCGCGCATTCTTCGTGCGCCGGACGGATCCAGCGTCGGGTCGCATGGTGCGCTACGCGACGCCGCTGTTCCTGGCGCTGTGCCTGGTGGAGGCCGTCGACCTGGTGTTCGCGGTGGATTCGGTGCCCGCGATCTTCGCGATCACCACCGATCCGTTCATCGTCTACACCAGCAACATCTTTGCGATCCTGGGCCTGCGCGCGCTGTACTTCGCGCTCGCCGCGATGATCCATCGCTTCAAGTACCTGAAGTACGCGCTGGCGCTGGTGCTGGTGTTCATCGGGACCAAGATCTTCCTGGTCGGCATCGTCGGCAAGTTTCCGCCCGCGCTGTCGCTGTCGGTCACCTTCGGCCTGATCGCCGGCGGCGTGATCGTCTCGCTGTGGAAGACGCGGCCCGGCGCACAGCGCGGCGAACCCACACCGGCCGCGCAGCGGAGTTGAATGTCAGGCATTGCGGCCCCGGAGTCGTGGCGCTTTCGGATCTGCGAACGATCAGCGCCGCGGCGCCGGCAGCGCCAACTGGCGCGACACGGCGATGCACTGCCGGATGTGCTGCTCGCACACGTACTTCAGCGCCGAGAAGGTGAGTGCGGCTGAGAGCGCCTGGCCGGCGATGGGCACCACCTTGGCCGCCTGCTGCGTGGTCAGGCGCACGCCCACGATCTTCAACGCGGCGAGCACCAGATCGCGCGTCACGAGCCGGCCCACGAGCACGCTGCCGCCGGCCGAGATGGCCTTGAAAACCACCACCTGCCGGTCCGGCGCGAGCCGCTCGATCTGCGCCGGCGTGAGGCCGAACTTCTCGTTGATCTCGGGAATCAGTTTCAGCAGCACGCCCACGTCGGTGAGCCAGTCGATGCCCGGCACGGGCACTGCCGCCACGCC
>JAEUPI010000026.1 GCA_016790175.1 Burkholderiaceae bacterium
GCGCAGGCCGTCAGCATGGCGAAGGCGCAGCAAATGAACGCTTGGCGCATCAGCGGATGTTTCATGGCGCACATTGTCCGGCAGGGCCGCCCGCCTCGCCATCCGCCGGTCGGCACTTGGATCAGGAAATCCCGCAATGCCTCACGCCAGCGCCAGCAGTCACACTGGGGACCTAGCCCACCAGGAGTCAACCCGGATGAAATCGCTCGTCGTCGCCTGTGCCCTGTTCGTCGCCGCCGCCGGTGCGGTGGCACAGGACAAGGTCGTGTACCACATCTCCGACACCGCGGCGCAGGCGCTCGGCGGCCTGCGCAACGTCGGCAACCACCTCGACACCGACCCCAGCGCACAGATCACTGTCGTCACGCACGCGCAAGGCGTGGACTTCCTGATGCTCGACGCCAAGGACCGCAACGGCAATCCCTTCGAGGTCACCGTGCAGCAGCTCGCCAAGCGCGGCGTGAAGTTCGAGGTCTGCGAGATCACGCTGAAGAACCGCAACCTGAAGCGCGAGCAGTTCATCGAGGAGGCGAAGTTCACGCCCTCGGGCGTGGTGCGCCTGACCAAGCTGCAGAAAGAGGGCTACGCCTACATCCGGCCGTAGCCGGCCGCCGTCACTTCAACGACTTGAAACGCAGCCGGTGCGGCCGTGCGCCCTCCTCGCCGAGGCGCTTGACCTTGTCGGCCTCGTACTCGTGGAAGTTGCCGGTGAAGAAGACCCACCTGCCCTCGTCCTCGCAGGCCAGGATGTGGGTGGCGATGCGGTCGAGGAACCAGCGGTCGTGGCTGATCACCAGCACCGAGCCGGCGAACTCGAGCAGCGCCTCCTCCAGCGCGCGCAGCGTCTCGACGTCGAGGTCGTTGCTCGGTTCGTCGAGCAGCAGCACGTTGCCGCCCTTGGCCAGCGTCTTGGCCAGGTGAAGACGGCCGCGCTCGCCGCCTGAAAGCTGGCCGACGCGCTTCTGCTGGTCGTTGCCCTTGAAGTTGAAGCGGCCGAGGTACGCCCGGCTGGGCATCACGAACTTGCCGACAGTGATGTTGTCGAGCCCGCCGGAGACGTCCTCCCACACCGTCTTCTCGTCGGCCAGGCTCTCGCGGCTCTGGTCGACAAAGGCCAGCTGCGCGGTCTTGCCGATCAGCACCTCGCCGGCATCGGGTTTCTCGGTGCCCTGAATCATGCGGAACAGCGTCGACTTGCCGGCACCGTTGGGCCCGATGATGCCGACGATGGCCCCGGCAGGCACCTTGAAGCTCAGGTTGTCGATCAGCACGCGGTCGCCGAAACCCTTGCTGACGCCCTTGAACTCGATGACGTCGTTGCCCAGCCGCTCGGCCACCGGGATGAAGATCTCGTTGGTCTCGTTGCGCTTCTGGTACTCGAAGTCGGAGAGCTCCTCGAAACGCGCGAGACGCGCCTTGCTCTTGGCCTGCCGACCCTTGGCGTTGGCGCGCACCCACTCGAGCTCCTTCTTCATCGCCTTCATGCGCGCGTCTTCGCTCTTCTGCTCCTGTTCGAGTCGCTGCTCCTTCTGGTCGAGCCAGCTGGAGTAGTTGCCCTTCCACGGGATGCCCATGCCGCGGTCGAGCTCGAGGATCCACTCGGCCGCGTTGTCGAGGAAGTAGCGGTCGTGCGTGATCGCCACCACCGTGCCCGGAAAACGCTTGAGGAAGATCTCGAGCCATTCAACGCTCTCGGCATCGAGGTGGTTGGTCGGCTCGTCGAGCAACAGCATGTCGGGCTTGGACAGCAGCAACCGGCACAGCGCCACGCGGCGCTTCTCACCGCCGGACAGGTTCTTGATCTCCGCCTCCCACGGCGGCAGGCGCAGCGCGTCGGCAGCGATCTCGAGCTGGTGGTCGGTGTTCTCTGAGCCGGCGCTGGCGATCAGCGCCTCGAGCTCCGCCTGCTCGGCGGCCAGCTTGTCGAAGTCGGCATCGGGCTCGGCATAGGCGGCATACACCTCCTCGAGCCGCTTCTTGGCCTCGAGCACGCCGCCGATGCCCTGCTCCACCGCGTCGCGCACCGACTGGGTCGGGTCGAGCTGCGGCTCCTGCGGCAGGAAGCCGATCTTGATGCCGGGCATCGGCACGGCCTCGCCCTCGATGTCCTTGTCGAGGCCGGCCATGATCTTCAGCAGCGTGCTCTTGCCCGAGCCGTTGAGACCGAGCACGCCGATCTTGGCGCCGGGAAAGAAGCTGAGCGAAATGTTCTTCAGGATCTGCCGCTTCGGCGGCACGATCTTGCCGACGCGGTTCATCGTGTAAACGTACTGGGCCATGTTCGGGTCGTCCTGGAATGATGGAAACGGCCGCGTGCGCGGCCAGTCCATGATTGCGGCCGCGTGCGCGGCCAGTCCATGATGCGGCCGCGTATGCGGCCAGCCCGCGATTGTCGCCCCTTTGCACGGGGCGCCGTCGACTCTCAGCGATCCAGGCCGGCCAGCGCCAGGCTCTGCAGGTGGTGCGCCTTGTCGGAGTCGTGACGGTAATGGAGGCTGGACCGGTACTCATCAAGCGCGAACGGTCGAGCCGAGCCGATCGCCTGCGCGGCGCTCGCCCGGGCGCCGGCTTCGTCCCCCAGGCGCGCCTGTGCCGCCGCCTTCAGCGCCAGCACCGACGCATCCGGTGCACTGAACTGGCGAAGCGCCTCCAGCGCCTCGGCGTAGCGTCGTGCGCCGAAATAGGCACGCGCCAAGTGGCCCCAGAAGCGCTCCGGATGGTACGGATTCAGGCGCATGGCCTTCTGGATCCAGGGGACGCCTTCGTCGGGCCGCCCGAGCCAGGTCAGGATCTCGCCTTGCTGCACCACCACCAGGTCATCGTTGGCGTTCAGGCTCAGCGCGCGCCGCTGGTGGTACTCGCATTGCTCGAAGCGCTCGAAGACCAGATGCACCGCCGCCATGATGCGGTGTGCGTCGCTGTCGTTGTCGTCCAGGGCCAGCGCGGTCTCGATCTCCGCGATGATGACCGGCTCGAGCGCCTTGCGGTCGGTGCACCAGTTGTAGGCCCATCGTTGCCCGAGCGTGCAGGCCTTCCAGGCGTGCGCGTGCGCATAGTTCGGATCGAGCGCGATGGCTCGCTCCAGCAGCGCCAGCGCACGGTCGTTGTCCTCGCGCCGGCTGGCATGGTGCAGCCGCTTGCCGGTCAGCACGCATTCGTAGGCCGCCATGTTGTCGGTGGTCTTGCGCGCCGCCCGATCGCGCGACGCCGCCTCGACACGCCCGGGCAAGGTGGCGACGATCGATGCCGTCACGTCGTCCTGGATCGCAAAGATGTCTTCGAGGTCGCGGTCGTATCGCTCCGCCCAGACATGGCGGTCGGTTTCGGCGTCGATCAGCTGCACCGTGATGCGCACCCGCTTGCCTGCTTTGCGCACGCTGCCTTCCACCACGTACTGCACGCCCAGTTCGCGCGCGAACTTCTGAACGTCGACCGGAGCCCCCTTGAACTTGAACGACGAATTGCGCGAAATGACGAACAGCTCGCGAAAGCGCGACAGCTCGGTGATGATGTCCTCGGTGATCCCGTCGGCAAAGAATTCCTGATCGCCGTCGCCGCTCATGTTGTCGAACGGCAGCACGGCGACGGCCGGCTTGTCGATCCGGTCGTGCACGACAACGGCCGGCGGCACCGCCGCCGGCGCGGCCTCCACGGCGGGGCGCAGGCGGAAGGCGCGCACCGGCCGGGGCAGGTTCTTCAGCACCTGCTCGCCGAGGTCGTCGAATCTCGCGGCCACGCGATGCCGCAGCGCGCATTCCACCGTCTCGGAGACGCAGACGCCGCCGGGTTCGGCCAGGCCTTCGAGGCGCGCCGCGGTGTTGACGCCGTCGCCGTAGATCGTGCCGTCGGCCTTTTCGATGACATCGCCGAGGTGGACCCCGATGCGAAAGCGCATGCGGCAGGCCTCGGCCTGGCCGGCAGCGCGATCGTTGAGCTCCTGTTGCACCGCAAGCGCCGCGGCAACCGCACCGGCGGCGGTCTCGAACAAGGCCAGCACCGAATCGCCCGCCATGTCGATGACGCGTCCCTGCTGCGACTCGATGTGGCGCGCAAACACCTCGCGCGCCGCATCGAGCGCGCTCACGGTGCCCGGCTCATCACAAGCCATGAGCCGCGAATATCCCGACACGTCGGCCGCCACGATGGCCGCCAACCGCTGCCGCGTCGCCGTCGCGCCCACGCCGAACCCTCCAACGAACGCTCGCCGTAGTGTCAGGCCATTCGGCGGAAATGTCTTCACTCACCCCGGACGATGGCACGATCGCCTGCCGGTACAATCCCGAAGTCGATCGCGCCACCAGTCACGCGGTCGCAGTCGATTCCGACTCCTGATCCATCCATCTGCCTTCGCGACTGGTGTCCGGGCACTCGCCCGCGACAGCAGGCCGATCGACGCGTCTGCGCCTTCGGGGCGCGGCCACCCATCCCTATGAAATTCGACGAACTCGGCTTGTCCGAGCCGATCCTGCGCGCGGTGCGCGAACAGGGCTACGAAACCCCCACCCCGGTCCAGGCACAGGCGATTCCGGCGGTCCTGAACGGAGGCGACCTGATGGCCGGCGCCCAGACCGGCACCGGCAAGACGGCCGGCTTCGTGCTGCCGATGCTGCAGCGGCTGTCGTCGCAGGCCGGGCCGCGCGACGGGCACTCACACGGCGCGCCGCTGCGCGACGCGCGGGGCCGAATCGCGATCCGCGCACTGATCCTGACGCCCACGCGAGAGCTTGCGGCGCAGGTCGAAGAAAGTGTGCGCACCTACGGCAAGCACCTCAAGCTCTCGAGCATGGTGATGTTCGGCGGCGTGGGCATGCAGCCGCAGATCGACCGGCTGCGCAAGGGCGTGGACATCCTGGTGGCCACGCCCGGCCGCCTGCTCGACCACCATGGCCAGCGCACGCTGGACCTTTCGCAGGTGCAGATCTTCGTGCTCGACGAGGCCGACCGCATGCTCGACATGGGCTTCATCCACGACATCAAGAAGGTGCTGGCCGTCCTGCCGCAGAAGAAGCAGAGCCTGCTGTTCAGCGCCACCTTCAGCGACGACATCAAGGCACTGGCCGACCGCCTGCTGAACCAGCCGGCGCTGATCGAGGTGGCGCGCCGCAATGCGCCGGCCGAGCTGGTGGCGCAGCGTGTGCACCCGGTGAGCCGGGAGCGCAAGAAGGAGCTGCTGGCGCACCTGATCCTGCAGGGCGACTGGCACCAGGTGCTGGTATTCACACGCATGAAGCACGGCGCGAACCGGCTCACGGAATACCTGAACAAGAGCGGCATCACGGCGATGGCGATCCACGGCAACAAGAGCCAGACGGCCCGCACCAAGGCGCTGGCGGACTTCAAGAGCGGCGAGCTGCGCGTGCTGGTGGCCACCGACATCGCGGCGCGCGGCATCGACATCGATCAGCTGCCGCATGTGGTGAACTTCGAGCTGCCCAACGTGCCCGAGGACTACGTGCACCGCATCGGCCGGACCGGCCGCGCCGGCGCCAGCGGCGAGGCGATCTCGCTGGTGTGCGTGGACGAGGAGCTGTTCCTGCGCGACATCCAGCGACTGATCCACCGCGAGATCCCGCGCGAAGTGATTCGTGGTTTCGAGCCGGACCCGAACGAAAAGGCCGAACCGATCGTGCTCGGCCGCATGACGATCGGCGTGCGCGGGCCACGCGGCGGCGCCTCGCGAGGCGCCCCGTCGGGTGGTCGGCCGAACAGTGGTGGCCGTCCGCCGCGCCCGGGCGGCCGCCCGCCGCAGCCCTCGCAGGGACGCACGGGGCATGCCCAGCCGGCGCCGGTACCGGCACGCGGCGGCCAGCCGTCGACAAGCCGCCCATCGGGTGGATCGGCGCTCACGCACAGACCCGCCGGCGGACGCGGCCCGCGCGGCGGTGGCCACGGTCGCTGAGCCCGCCGCGGCAACCGTGCATCAACGACAAGGGCGCCCGGAGGCGCCCTTGATCGTGAACGTCCGATGCGAACCGCTCAGGCCTTGCCGTGTTTCGCGATCAACGACTTCGCTGCGGCCAGCAGATCCTTGCCCTTGAAGCCGCGCTTGTCCATGTCGGCCACCCACTCCTCGTCGACATGGCTCGAGAGCTTGATGAACTCCTCGCGCTGCGCCGCCGTGAACTGGTAGATCGTGTTGCCGCGATCGACGGCCGTCTTGCGGCCGGGCACGTCGTTGCCCTGCTGGACCTTGCCCAGCCAGGCCGACGTGGCCAGGCCCGAGTTGGCATCGATCACCTTCTTCAGGTCGGGCGCGAGGCCGTCGTACTTGGCCTTGTTCATCGCCATCACGAACGTCGTGGTGTACAGCGCCGGGCCGGTTGCGTCGAACTCGCTGTGGAATTTGGTGAGCTCATGCACCTTGACCGCAGGGACCACCTCCCACGGAATCGCGCAGGCGTCGATCGTGCCCTTGGACAGCGCATCGGGAATCTGCGGCAGCGGCATGCCCACCGGCGTCGCGCCGAGCGAGCCCAGCATCTTGGTGACCTGGCGCGTCGGGCCGCGCACCTTCATGCCCTTGAGATCGGCCGCGCTCTTGATCTGCTTGGTGGCCGCATGGAACATGCCCGGCCCGTGCACGTGCAGCGCGAGCACCTGGGTCTCCTTGAACTCGTCCGGGCATTGGGTCTGGAAGTACTCCCAATACGCCTTGGAGGTGGCTTCGGCGTTGTTCATCGTGAACGGCAGCTCGAACACCTCGATGCGCGGGAAGCGGCCCGCCGTGTTGCCCGGCAGCGTCCACACGATGTCGACCACGCCGTCGCGCGCCTGGTCGTACAGCTGCACCGGCGTGCCGCCGAGCTGCATCGCGGGATAGGCCTCGAACTTGATGCGGCCACCGGAT
>JAEUPI010000038.1 GCA_016790175.1 Burkholderiaceae bacterium
CGCGTGGCGAAGACGGCTGCCAGCCGGGCCTTGTTCTCGCGCCAGCGCGAGGCGTCGTCGAAGTCCATCGCGTCGGCCGCCAGGCCCAGGCGCTCGAACAGCACGGCGCGGAACTTGGGCTCGATCGGCGCCACGCTGACGTAGCCGCCGTCGGCGCAGCGGTAGACCTCGTAATGCGGAGCGCCGGAGTCGAGCAGGTTGGTGCCGCGCGCAGCGCCGTGCGAGCCGGCGCCGAACAGGCCGAACATCGACGTCATCAGCATCGCCGCGCCGTCGACCATCGCGGCGTCGACCACCTGGCCCTGGCCGCCGCGCTGCACGCACCACAGCGCGGCCAGCATGCCATAGGCCAGCATCAGCCCACCGCCGCCGAAATCGCCCACCAGATTCAGCGGCGGCGTCGGTGCCGCGCCTTCGCGGCCGATGGCATGCAGCGCACCGGACAGCGCGATGTAGTTCAGGTCGTGCCCGGCCGCATGCGCCAGCGGCCCCTTCTGGCCGAAGCCGGTGACGCGGCCGTAGACGAGCTTCGGATGTTCGGCCAGACAGACATCGGGCCCCAGTCCCAGGCGCTCCATCGTGCCCGGCCGGAAGCCCTCGATCAGCGCGTCACTGGCGGCCACGACGCGGCGCGCGAACGCAATGCCTTCGGCGGACTTGAGGTCCACCGACACGGTGCGCTTGCCGCGGTTGAGCAGATCGAACTTCGGCGCTCGCTCGATGCCCAGCCCGCTGGCCACCAGCCGGTCCAGGCGCAGCACCTCGGCGCCGAGGTCGGCGAGCAACATGCCGCACATCGGCCCGGGACCGATGCCCGCGAACTCCACCACCTTCATGCCGGTCAACGGTCCCTTGCCCATCGATGAGCGCTCCTTTGCGAGTGAAATGAGATCAGTCGAGCAGGCGGTCCCTGCGTTCCGAGAAGGCGAAGATCGGTGCGTCGATGCCGGAGATCCGGCAAAGAGTGTTGTTCGTTTTCGAACCGCTGGAGGAATTGCTGGTGTTCGGCTAGCATAGCAAGAACCAAGCAAACGTTCGATAGGTGCCCGCGAGATGCACTCGCTCGGGGCCGCGCCCGGCCCGCTGCGCCCAGCGTCGCCTCGGAAGTCGCCAATGTCCCAGCCGTCGACCAGCCCACCTTCAGCCCTGTGGCTAGGCGACATCCGCCCCGGGATGTGCCTGGGGATGCCGGCCTTCGACTGCAGCGCCGAACTCGTGGCCGCATACGCCGGTCTGTTCGATGCACACCACCCGATCCACGTCGACGCCGAGTTTGCGAAGACCACGCGCTACGGCCGCCCGATTGCCCATGGCCCGCTGGTCGTGGCCAAGGCACTGGCGATGCTCGGCGACGTGTTCGGCGAAGCGCTGCAGGTGCTGCTGGGCGTCAACGGATGGTGCTTCTACGGGCCGGTGTACGTCGGCGACCGCGTTGCGCCCGCGTGCACCGTGCTGGCGGTGAACGCATCCAGGGGCGGCCGCGCCGGTGCAGTGGAGGTGGAGTTGCGTGTGCTCGGCGCCGACGGCTCGCTCGCGCAGCGCGGCACCGCCAGTGTCCTGGTCGCGCGCCGGCCCGCCGAAAACCTCCGACCGGACCTAACCATCCACCCGAGCCCGACTGAACCATGACAGCCGACACGCGCCGCAGGCCGAAGAACAACGTCGACGGCGAAACCTTCCGCGACATGTGCCGCGCGTTCGCCGAGCGCGAGATCAAGCCACGCTGGCAGCAGGCCGACCGCGACGCGAAGTTCCCGCGCGAGTTCTACGTCGCCGCCGCCCAGGCCGGGCTGATCGGCCTGCACACCCCGGAGTCGCTCGGCGGCGCCGACCTCGGGGTCACCGAAGAGGCGATCTCGATCGAGGAACAGGCGAAGGTCAACCCGAACCTCGCGATCGTCGCGCTGATTCAGGGCGTCGCCGGCTCGCTGCTGGCCGAGCACGGCAGCGAGGTCCACCACAGGTTGGTGCGCGAGAACATCGCCGGCACGCGCCTGCTCGCACTGGCGGTGACCGAGCCGGAAGCCGGCAGCGACGTGCAGAACGTCAAGACCAGCGCCCGGCGCGACGGCGACCACTGGGTGCTGGATGGCATCAAGTCCTTCATCACGCTCGGCGGCGACTGCGACACCATGACCGTGCTGGCCCGCACCGACCCGAGCCAGGGCCGCCACGGCATGCACTTCTTCGCCGTGGACCGCGACACGCCGGGCGTGCAGACCTCGCAGATCAAGGCCTACGCCAACCGTCCCGTGCCGACCTATCGCGTGATGCTCGACAACGTGCGCGTACCGGAGGAGCGCCGCCTCGCGGCCGGTTTCGGCGCCATCATGGCCGGCTTCAACCGTGAGCGGGTGATGGTGGCCGCGCGCTGGCTCGGCCACATGCAGACCGCGCTGGCCTGGGCCATCGACTACGCGAAGGTGCGGCAGCAGTTCGGCAAGCCGATCGGCGCCAACCAGAGCATTGCCTTCAAGCTCGCCCAGGGGCATGTGGACGTGCAGGCCGCCCGCCACCTCACCTACCACGCCGCCGCGCGCTGGGACAGCGGGGTGCCGGTCAAGGACATCATCCTCGACGTCTCGTCGGCCAAGCTCTTCGTCACGCAGGCGGTGTATCGCATCACGCAGGACGCGCTGCACATCGGCGGCGGCTGGGGCATCACCGAGGAACTGCCCGCGATGCGCATGGCGCTCGACGCGCTGGTGGCGCCGGTCACGGTGGGTTCCTACGAGATCCAGCTGCGCGTAATCGCCAAGCAGCTGGGGTTGCCCTGCGACTGATGCGTCGACGCGAGCACGCGCCCCGGCCACCCCTTACCCGTCTACAGGAGAAGACGATGGACTTCGAACCGAGCGCCGTGCAGCGCGCCATCGCCGAAACGACGCGCCGCTTTGTCGAACGCGAAATGCCGAGACAAAAGGTGCTGCAATGGGTGCGCGACAAGGTCGAACCGCCGCAGGCGCTGTTCGAGAAGCTCGGCTCACTGGGCTACTACGGGTTCCTGCTGCCCGAGGCCTACAGCGGCCTCGAGAAGCCCGATCCGATGGGCATGCTGGCCTTCGTCGAGCAGTTCGCGCGGGCCTCGGCAGCGATCACGACCGCCTGGGGCCGCGCCGCGGTCATCCTCGCGCCCCTGGTGGCCCGGTTCGGTACCCAGGTGCAGAAGGATCTGGTGCTGCCGCGCGTGATGCGCGGCGAGGTGTTCATGGCGCTGGGCCTGACCGAGCCCGGCTCGGGCAGCGATGCGGCCTCGCTGCGCACCACGGCGGTTCGCCGCGCCGACGGCTGCTGGGTCATCAACGGCGAGAAGCTCTACTGCTCGCAGGCGAAGTCGGCGGGCTTTCTGATCCTGGCCGCTCGCACGAACCCGCAGGCGGTCAAGCAGGAAGGCATCTCGACCTTTCTGATCCCGGACCCAGGCCACAACCCCGCGATCGAGCTGACCCGCATCGAGACGATGGGGCTCGGCCCGGTGCCCACCTTCTCGGTGCACTTCCGTGACCTCGTCCTGCCGCCGGATGCCCTGGTCGGGGAGGAGAACAAGGGCTGGCAGTGCGTGCTGGGCGGCCTGGACAACGAGCGCCTGTACCACGGCGCGATCGGCGTGGGCGCTTCGCAGGCCATCATCGACGAGGTGGTCGCCTACGTGAAGCAGCGCGTGCAGTTCGGCAAGCCGCTGTCCAAGCTTCAGTCGGTGCGGCACAAGATCGTCGACATGCAACTGCGCGTGGAGGCGGCGCGGCTGCTCGTGTACCGCGGCGCGAGCGTGCTCGAAAGGACCGGCGCCTGTCACAACGAGGCGTCTTTCGCCAAGGTGGCCGGCGCCGAGTGCTACATGCACTGCGCCTACACCGGGCTGCATCTGCTGGGCGGCTATGGCTACACGGTGGACTCCGGGCTGCCGATGCACTTCCAGGACGCCAAACTGTTCGAGATCGGTGGCGGCGCGATGGAGGTGCAGCGCGACATCCTCGCCCGCGGGCTGGGGCTCTGAGCGTCGCGAACCCGACCCGGGTCCCCGGAAGACGCCCCCGCCCCTCGATGGGGCACCCTGGGGGGCCTGCGGATTGACATGCAACCGAACGCTTGTTAGAAACGCAGCGTTCGCTTCGATCCGGCAGGAGGCCAGGCGAGTTCTTGGTTGCCCGATTTTCTGGGTTCACCCCCCAATCGGCGCCCGGGCCAGGCGCTGACAGAGCTGCGATCCACCTGACGTTAGACAGGTTTCTTGTCCGAGAATGCTTGCATGACCACCCCTTCCGCATCGACCGCCGCACTGTTGGAGTGCCAAGGGCTGGAACGCCGCTTCGGTGGCCTGGTGGCCGTCACCGGAGTGGACCTGCGCATCGATCGCGGCGAGATCTTCGGCCTCGTCGGCCCCAACGGCAGCGGCAAGACCACGCTGGTCAACGCCATCACCGGCTTCTACCCGCCGCAGAAGGGGCGCATCATCCTGGACGGCACAGACATCACCGGGATGAAGCCGCACCTGGTGGCCAAGCGGCATCTCGCGCGCACGTTCCAGAACCTGGCGCTGTTCAACGGCATGTCCGTGCTCGACAACATCCTGCTCGGGCGGCACGTCCACCTCAAGCCCAGCGTGGCCAAGACGGCCTTGTACTGGTGGCTGGGGCAGCCGCAAGAGATCGCGCACCGCCTGGTCTGCGAGGAGATCATCGAGTTCCTTCAGCTGCAGGGCGTTCGCGACGAACCGGTGGAGTCGCTGTCGATCGGCTTGAAGAAGCGCGTCGAACTGGCGCGCGCGCTGGTGGCCGAACCCGCGTTCCTGATCCTCGACGAGCCGATGGCCGGCATGAACCAGGAGGAGAAGGAGTACATGGCGCGCTTCGTGCTCGACGCGCGCGCCGAGCGCGGCATCACGGTATTGCTGATCGAGCACCACATGGACGTCGTGACCGGCATCTGCGACCGCATCATGGCGCTCAACTACGGCGAGGTCATCGGCACCGGGCTGCCGCGCGACGTGGTGGCCAACCCGCGCGTGGT
>JAEUPI010000143.1 GCA_016790175.1 Burkholderiaceae bacterium
GCCAGCCGTTGCGACTGCAGCCGCACCAGCGAACCGGTGGGGTAGATGCCCAGGCTCTTCACGAAGGCCGCGAACACCCCCTCGTCGAAGTGCCCCTTCCACGACGCCATGCGCGCGATCGACACCGCTGGATCCCAGCCCGACTTGTACGGGCGGTTCGAGGTGATCGCGTCGTAGACGTCGCACACCGCGCCCATGCGGGCCAGGCGGCTGAAGGCGTCGCCCTGCAGCCGGTGCGGGTAACCCGTGCCGTCGATGCGCTCGTGATGGTGCAGGCAGACGTCCATCGCCGCCGGTGGCGCACCGCGGGCCTCCTGCAGCATCTCGTGGCCGCGCACCGGATGCGTCTTCATCACCGCGAATTCATCGTCGGTGAGCTTGCCGGGCTTGTTGAGCACCTCGAGCGGCATCGCCGCCTTGCCCAGATCGTGCAGCAGTCCGGCGAGCCCCGCCTCGCGGCAGAACGCCTCGTCGTGGCCGAGCTGACGGCCGAGCGCGACCATCAGCGCACACACGGCCACCGAGTGCATGTAGGTGTAGTCGTCGGCGGTCTTCAGCCGCGCCAGGCTCACCAGTGCGCCGGGATTGCGGTAGACCGAACGCGCGATGTCGTCCACCAGCGGCATGCAGCCCTCGGCGTCGAGCGCCTTGCCCAGGCGCGCCTCGCTGAACATCTCGAGCACCGCGCCGCGGGCCTTGTGGCAGACGTTGGCGGCCTGCGCGAGCTCGTCGCGGAACTCGCGGGTCGGCGGCTTCGACGTCGCGGCGGCGGGCGTGGCGGCATCAGCGGCTGATGCTGGCACCGTCTTGGCCGGCAGCTCGCGACGCGGCGCCACACCAGCGGGTGCCTCGACATCGAGGCCCTTGCTGGCGTCGATCCAGCATTCCGTCACACCGCTCGTGCGCAGCCGCTCGAGGTCGGCCGAATCCTTGAGCACGAACTTCGTCTTCCAGAACGGATGATCCATCCACGCACCCTCCAGCGCATGCAGGTGCATGCCCAGGCGCAACTGGGAGACGGCAATCTTCTTCAGCATCGGTCCGACGCGGCTCGCCACGAGCCGCCACGGCACGATAGGCGCCTGCCCGCTGGCTCGATCGGCCGATGATGGGGTGAAAAAAAGGCCGCTTTCGCGGCCTTGATGTTTGGAACTGAGCGGGCTCAATTCGACGCGTGGAAACGCGGCTGCGGCACCGTCTTCAGCTCGCCCGGCAGGCCGGCGAGGTACTCGGCCAGCTCCTTCAGCTCGGCGCGCGTGAACACCGGCTTCTTCTTGCCGTCGACCTCCTGCACGACCATGCCGCGCATGGTGGCGCTGGCGCGGCCGACGTTGGGGTTGCCGTCGGTCATGTAGGCACGCAGCGCGGCAAAGAGATAGTCGGCATGCTGGCCGGCCAGACGCGGGTTGGCCGGATCGGTGGTGTTGTTGAAGTTCGGTCCGTGGCAGGCGCCGCAAGCGGCGAGCTTGGGCTGCAGCGAGGCCGGCGCCGCCGCCGCGGTGGCCGGCACGGCCGGCGCGCCGGCGTCCTTGCCGAGGGCCTCGTAGTAGGCGGCCACGTCGGCCATGTCCTGGTCGCTCATCGAACCGGCGATGCCGCGCATCGACGGATGCTTGCGATCGCCCGTCTTGTAGCCATTGAGGGCCGCCACGATGTACTTCGCGTTCTGGCCGGCGATCTTGGGGACCTTGTAGACCTCGGGGAAGCTCGACTGGTAGCCCGGCAGCCCATGGCAACCGATGCACATCGCGATCTTCTTGGCACCGGCACCGGCATCGCCCTTCACCTCTTGTGCCGACGCGACAGCGGGGCCGACCAGCAAGGCGATGCAGACGAGCAGCGAGTTCTTCATGGTCGATGGTTGTCGTGTTGAAGAGAACAAGGTGTGCACGCCCGTCCCTCGGGCCTCGCACGGCGGGCGATTATAGGGGCGCCCTTATACTGGGCCGAACCCTGATGCAGCGCGCAAACATGAGATTCGAAGGCTCCGACAACTACGTCGCCACGCAGGACCTGATGCTCGCGGTGAACGCGGCGATCACGCTGAAGCGCCCGCTGCTCGTCAAGGGCGAACCGGGCACCGGCAAGACGATGCTTGCCGAAGAGGTGGCGTCGGCGCTCGGCATGCCGCTGCTGCAGTGGCACATCAAGAGCACCACGAAAGCGCAGCAGGGTTTGTACGAATACGACGCGGTGAGCCGACTGCGCGACAGCCAGCTGGGTGACGAGAAGGTCAAGGACATCCACAACTACATCGTGCGCGGCACGCTGTGGCAGGCGTTCACCTCGGACCAGCCGCTCGCGCTGCTGATCGACGAGATCGACAAGGCCGACATCGAGTTCCCCAACGACCTGCTGCGCGAACTCGACCGCATGGAGTTCTACGTCTACGAGACACGCGAACTCATCAAGGCCCGGCACCGGCCGGTGGTGTTCATCACCTCGAACAACGAGAAGGAGCTGCCCGACGCATTCCTGCGGCGCTGCTTCTTCCACTACATCAAGTTCCCCGACGCCGAGACGATGAAGCGCATCGTCGACGTGCACTTTCCCGGGCTGAAGAAGGAGCTGCTGAGCGCGGCGATGAAGACCTTCTACGACGTGCGCGGCCTGCCCGGCCTGAAGAAGAAACCGAGCACGAGCGAACTGCTCGACTGGCTGAAGCTGCTGGTGGCCGAGGATATTCCGCTCGAGGCGCTGCAGAGCAAGGACGACAAGGTCTCGGTGCCGCCGCTGGTGGGCGCGCTGCTGAAGAACGAGCAGGACGTGACGCTGTTCGAGAAGCTCGTCTTCATGCAGCGCCACAACCGCTAGCCCCATGCCCTGGCCCGATCCGGTCACGCTGGCCGGCACGCACGCAAGGCTCGAACCGCTGTCGCCGGCACACGAAACCGGTCTCGTCGCGGCTGCGCGCGACGGCGAACTGTGGAAGCTCTGGTACACGGCAGTGCCCACGCCGGAAGGCATGGCGCGCGAGATCGCGCGCCGGCTCGACCTGCAGGCCAAGGGCTCGATGCTGCCGTTCACGGTGTTCGACGAGTCCCCGGAAGCAAAGGGCCGCATCGCCGGCATGACGACCTACATGAACATCGACGCGGCGAACAAGCGCGTCGAGATCGGCTCCACCTGGTACGCGAGCCGAGTGCAGCGCACGCCGCTGAACACCGAGTGCAAGCTGATGCTGTTGCGGCACGCCTTCGAGACGCTCGACTGCATCGCGGTGGAATTCCGCACGCACCGGCTCAACACGCAGAGCCGCCGCGCCATTGAACGGCTCGGCGCGCAGCTCGACGGCATTCTGCGCGCGCACCAGCGCACGGCCGACGGCAATCTGCGCGACACGGCGGTCTACAGCATCACCGCCGCCGAGTGGCCGACGATCAAGGC
>JAEUPI010000162.1 GCA_016790175.1 Burkholderiaceae bacterium
CGAACGGCCGAGCATGGCCCAGCCCTCGGGATCGTCGGGCTTTTCCTTCAGGCGTGTAGCGAGGCTTTCCGCCATGCCGGCGATCTGCTCCATCGTCACCGAATGGCCACCTTCGCCATGCGGCGAGCGCGCGGCCACGGCGGTCGGATCGAGCGCTTCGGGCGTGCCGATGGTCGCGTAGCCCGCCACGACCACCGCGGCGACGAACAAGGACATGCCGGCGACAACGGTCTTCTGCGGATTGGGCGTGTGCGGCGGTATCGGCGTGGCGACGGTTGCGCCGAGCTGGCGCTCGATGCGCTCGCGGGCCTGGGCGTGCGCCGCGTCGTCCAGCGCGCCGCTGGCACGCAGGTTGTCGAGTTGCTGCAACTGGGCGCGCGCCTGGCCCGCTGCATCGTTGGCGAGATTCGCTGGCGGGCGACGCCGCCAGTAAGGCCGAGACAGCAGTGCGATCGTCAGGATGGCCAGCGCGATCGACAGGGTGATGAAGAGCGTCATCGCGCGGCCTCGCGGGTCTGGCCCGGCGTCGCGTCGGCATCGTCGGTCACGTCCTCGTCGGGTTCGAACATATCGGGAGTCATCTTCGCGCGCCGGCGCAGCACGATCGCCAACACACCGATTCCGGCCACGAGCAGCACCGCGGGGCCGGCCCACAGCAGCAGCGTCGTACCCTTGAACGGCGGCCGGTAGCGCACGAAGTCGCCATAGCGGTCGGTCATGTACTGCACCACCTGCTCGTCGCTGGCACCGCGCTTGAGCTGCTCGCGCACCTCGCGCCGCAAGTCCTCGGCCAGGCCCGAATGCGAGTCGGCGATCGTCTGGTTCTGGCAGACCAGGCAGCGCAGCTCTGCCGCGATGCGCACCATGCGCGCTTCGATCGCCGGGTCGGCGGCCGCGGGTTCCGCCTCCTTGGCAGACGCGCCGGCGGCAAGCAGCAGCGCACCCGCACACAACCACCACTTAAGCATTGAGTTCCTTCAAGAGAGGCAGGATGCGCGTGCGCACGATCTCCGGCGTCACCGGTCCCACGTGCTTGAAGCGGATGACGCCCTGCTTGTCGATCACGAAGGTCTCGGGCACGCCGTAGACGCCGAAGTCGATGCCCACGCGCCCGTCGAGGTCCGACAACGACAGCTCGTACGGATCCCTGAACTGCCTGAGCCACGCCTGCGCATCGGCGCGCTGATCCTTGTAGTTCAGGCCGACCACCGGCGCCGCCTTCGTGCGCGCCAGCTCGAGGATGTGCGGATGCTCCTCGCGGCAGGGTCCGCACCACGAGGCCCACACGTTGAGCACGAACGCGCGCCCGAGCAGCTGCTCGCGCGACACCGTCTGGCTCGCATCGTCGAGGCGCGGCAGCGTGAACGCCGGTGCCGGCTTGTTGATCAGCGGCGAGGGCACCGCACGCGGGTCGAGCTTGAGCCCCACCGCAAGAAAGCCCACCAGCACCAGAAAGACCGCCAGCGGGATGATGAAGCGCAGGCCCTTCATGTCGACGTCGCCGCCAGCGAGCGATCGGTGCCGGGCGCCGTTTCGCGCCGTGTGGCGCGATAGCGGCGGTCAGACGCGGCGAGCATGCCGCCCAGCGCCATTAGCACGCAGCCGCCCCAGATCCAGTCGACGAAGGGCTTGAAGTACACGCGCACGATCCAGGCCGACGGGCCGACCGGCTCGCCGAGCGACACGTACAGGTCGCGCGTGAAACCGGTGTCGATGTCGGCCTCGGTCATCGGGTTCTGCTGCACCCGGTAGACGCGCTTTTCGGGGCGCATCGTGACCACCGGCTTGCCGTTGCGCGTGACCTCCACCAGGCCTTGTGCCGCCGTGTAGTTGGGTCCTTGCACCTCGCGCACGCCGCGGAAGGTGAACACATGGCCGGCGACCTCGGTGGAGTCGCCGAGATCCATCTTCACGTCGCGTTCGACCTCGTAGGTCTTGACCATGCTGACGCCGAAGGCGAACGCTGCGATGCCGAGGTGCGCGACCATCATGCCGACCATGGTCCGCGGCAGCGTGCGCAGGCGGCCGAACACGTTGCCGCCCTGCGCGGGCCGCACCCGTTCCCAGAGATCCGTGGCCACGGTGAACACCACCCACCACGACATCAGGAATCCGAGCGTCGCCATCGCCGAAATGCGGCCTGCCACCCAGCCCGTGAGCAAGGCGGCCACCACCGTGAGGCCGGCGGCCCAGCGTAGCCGCTTCGCCAGATCGGGCAGCTCGGCCGCGCGCCATCGCGCCAGCGGCCCCACGCCCATCAGGAAGATCACCGGCGCCATGATCGGCACGAACACCGCCTCGAAGTAGGGCGGCCCGACCGAGATCTTGCCGAGGCCGAGTGCGTCGAGCACCAGCGGATAGAGCGTGCCGAGCAGCACCGTGCCCATGGCCACGACGAGCATCACGTTGTTGCCGAGCAGCATCGATTCGCGCGACACCACCTCGAAGCGCGAGCCGAGGCCCACCTTTGGCGCGCGCCAGGCATACAGCGTCAGCGAGCCGCCGACCACCACGGCGAGGAAGCCGAGGATGAACAGGCCGCGCTTGGGATCGGTGGCAAACGCATGCACCGACGACAGCACGCCCGAACGCACGAGGAAGGTACCCAGCAGCGACAGCGAGAACGCCATGATCGCCAGCAGCACCGTCCACGACTTGAAGGCGCCGCGCTTCTCGGTCACGGCCAGCGAGTGGATCAGCGCCGTGCCGACCAGCCACGGCATGAACGAGGCGTTTTCCACCGGATCCCAGAACCACCAGCCACCCCAACCGAGCTCGTAGTAGGCCCACCAGCTGCCCAGCGCGATGCCCAGCGTGAGGAAGATCCATGCGGCCGTGGTCCACGGTCGCGTCCAGCGCGCCCAGGTGGTGTCGAGGTTGCCGCCGATCAGCGCCGCGATGGCGAACGCGAAGGCCACCGAAAAGCCCACGTAGCCCATGTAGAGCATCGGCGGGTGGAACACCATGCCCGGATCCTGCAGCAGCGGGTTCAGGTCGCGCCCGTCCGCGGCGGCCGGCAGCAGCCGGTCGAACGGATTCGAGGTGAGCAGCATGAAGAGCAGGAAGCCCACGCTCACCAGCCCCATAACCGCCAGGATGCGTGCCACCACCACGTCGGGCAGATGGCGGCTGAACTGCGCGACCGCCAGCGCCCACAGGCTCAGCATCAGCAGCCACAGCAACAGCGAACCCTCATGGCCGCCCCAGACACCGGCGATGCGGTAGTGCAGCGGCAGCGCCGAATTGGAGTGCGACGCCACGTACATCACCGAGAAGTCGTTGACCACGAAGGCGTGCGTGAGGAAGCCGAACGCGAGCACGACCAGCAGCGCCTGCACCTGCGTGGCCGGGCGCGCCAGCGCCACCCAGTCGGCGCGGCCGCGCGCGGCGCCGATGATCGGAAGCGTGCCGACGATGACGCTCACCGCCAGCGCCAGCAGCAGCGCGATCTGGCCCAGCTCGGCGATCACCGCTTGGCTCCTTCGATCGAATGGCTGATCTTCTCGTTGGACTGCTGGGCGCGCTTGACCGCCTCGCCGGCCTCGGGCGGCATGTAGTTCTCGTCGTGCTTGGCCAGCACCTCGCGCGCGACGAACACGCCGTCGTCGCGCAGCTGGCCCTGGGCCACCACGCCCTTGCCCTCCTTGAACAGGTCGGGCAGGATGCCGGTGAAGCGCACCGGTATGGTCTGCGCGGTGTCGGTCACCGCGAACTGCACCTCGGTGCCGTTGCGCTGCACGCTGCCTTCCTTGACCAGCCCGCCCAGGCGGAAGGTGCGGCTGGTCGGTGCCTCTTTGGCGACGATTTGCGTCGGCGAATAGAAGAACACCAGGTTGCTCTGGAAGGCGTTGAGCACCAGTCCTACCGCGACGCCGACCGCGCCCACGATGCCGGCGATGATCGCCAGCCGCTTGTGTCTCGGTTTCATGATGTTTCGTCCTCGTTGTGCGGCTGCGCGGCCGATTCGAGCGCGCGGCGGCGATGCCGGGCCACGAGCCAGGGCTCGAGCAACATCAGCAGCAGCGTGGCGGCATACGAGCCCCACACGTACAGCCCGTAGCCGCGCATGCTCCAGAACTCGCTCCAGCTGCCCCACTGGGCCAGCAGACCATTCATGACCGGCTCCCCCCCACGGCCAACGCGCGCACCCATTCGGTGTCGCGTTCGCGCTCGACCGCCAGCGCCCGCGCGCGGGCAAACACCACGGCGAAGGCATAAGCCCAGAAGGCAAAGGTCATCAGCAGCATGGCCATGAGCATCGTCTGCGCCATTTTCGGTGCCGCGGTCATGCTGATGGTGGCTCCCTGGTGAAGCGTGTTCCACCACTTCACCGAAAAATAGATGATCGGCACGTTGACCGCACCCACCAGTGCGAGCACGGCGCCGGCCTTGTCGCCGCGAACGGCGTCGTCGATGGATGCCACCAACGCGATGTAGCCTAGATACAGAAACAGCAGGATCAGTTCCGAGGTCAGGCGTGCATCCCACACCCACCAGGTGCCCCAGGTGGGCTTGCCCCAGAAGGCGCCGGTCCACAGCGCCAGGAAAGTGAACATCGCGCCGGTCGGCGCGATCGCCCGCGCCAGCATCGAGGCCATGCGGGCATTGAGCATCCAGCCCAGCCCGGCCCAGAACGCCATCGCGAGGTACAGGATCATGGACATCCAGGCCGCCGGCACGTGAATGAAGATGATTCGATACGAATCACCTTGTGTCGCATCGGTCGGCGCGACGAAAAACCCTATGTAGAGCCCGGCTATCGTGAGCCCGATCGCCAGCATCCACAACCAGGGGTCGAGCGCCGCCGTCAGCGCATAGAAGCGCGACGGCGCGGCAAAGGTGGTGAAGCGCAGCGGCGTGTTCATCGGCTCACTCCAACGCAATCCGCAAGGCATAGGCCGTGGCCAGCGGTGCGGTGAGTGCCGTCACGATCAGCAGCGCGCCGAGCAGCGAGAAGTGGCCCGAGGTGGCCATGCCGGAATCCACCGCGCTCACCGCACCGGCGCCGAAGATCAGCGCCGGCACCGCCAGCGGCAGGATCAGCAGGATCAGCAGCACGCCGGCGCTGCGCAGCCCAAGCGTCAGCGCGGCGCCAAGGCCGCCCAGCAGGCTCAGAATGGGCGTGCCCAGCAGCAGCGAGGCCACCAGCGTCACCAGCGCCTCGGTGCTCATGTCCATCAACAGTCCGATCAGCGGTGCGGCCAGCACCAGCGGCGCTCCGGTGACCGTCCAGTGCGCTGCCGCCTTGGCGCTGGCCATCATGAACACCGACTGCCCCGACAACACCATCTGCTCCAGTGAGCCATCGGCATGGTCCAGCGCATACAGGCTGGTTACCGACAGCATCGACGCCAGCAAAGCGCTGACCCATACCACACCGGCCGCAATCTGTCGCAGCGTCTGCGGCTCCGGCCCCACGCCGAGCGGGAACAGGCTCACCGCGACGACGAAGAACACCACCGGCAGCAGCGCCTCGACCCGCCGGCGCAGAGCCAGACGCAGATCGCGCAGGTAGACGGCGGCGAATGCGGCAGACATGAATCATCCGGGAAGCAAGTGTCAGGCAAATGGATCCAGGTCAAATTCGACCATGGCTGGCGAATCGTCGCCAGGATGCAGGTGGCTGGTCAGCAACACGCTGCCGCCGCGCGCCAGATGCTCCTTCAACAGGGCGTTGACTGTGTGCACGCCGTCGGCATCGAGGGCGTCGTAGGGCTCGTCGAGGATCCAGATCGCGGCATCGCGCTCCAGCGCCAGGCGTGCCAGCGTGGCGCGGCGGCGCTGCCCCTGCGAAAGCGTGCGCACGACCGCGTCGCGCCGCGAACCCATGCCAACGCGATCGAGCGCGGCGCGCACCGAGGCGGCGTCGTCGGGCCGTTCATGCAGGCGGGCGAGAAAGGTCAGCGCTTCGGTCACCGTGAGATCGTCCTTCACAGCATTGGCATGGCCGACGAACACCCGGCGCGGGGCGTAGCCGGTGGCCTGCCGAACCGGCGTGCCACCCCAGAGAATGTTCCCGGATTCGGGAACCGAAAGCCCGGCGGCCAGGCGCAACAAGCTGGTCTTGCCGCGGCCGTTGCGCCCGCGCAGCCAGATCGCATGCGCGGGCCGAACGGCGAGGTTGACGCCGCGGAACAGCACCCGGTTGCCGCGGCGGCAGGCGAGGTCGGAGAGGGTGAGGGTCGGAAGCTCCCGGGCGTCAGAACTCGTAGCGGACGCCGAGGGAGTAATTGACACGGTTCGACGATTCCTTGGTCGTGACGTTCAGCGTCGGGTCGTTCGGGTCCGGGGTGACGCGCGAGGCCTTGCCGATTTCGTAGGTGATGCTCGATTCGATGGCCCAGCGCTGGAAGCCGCGGTAGGTGACCCGGAAGCCCGGCGTCCAGCGCTGGCTGGTGGCGCCTTGTGGCGTGCGGTCGCGGTAGTACTGCAGCGAAGGCTCGAGCTGCCAAGCCTCGGCCAACACCGACGACAGATTGTAGGAGACGAGCAGACCGTCCACGGCGGCGCTGGAGATCGCGCTGGTGGAGAACACGTGCGTGTCGCGCGACGAGTACAAGTTCAGGCCGATCAGCTGGCCGCTGATGGTGTAGATGTTGCCCGTGGCCGCACGGCCAGTTTCGAATCCCGACACGCCGGGCACGGGCGGGATGGCGCCGACATTGGTGAGCTGCAGACTGGCGCCGACCTGCCAGGTCTTGTCCAACGGCTTGGTGACGCCGATCTGGCCCTGGGTGATGAACGGCGTGGTCTGCCTGATCTGCTCGCGCAATGCCTCCACGGTGATCGGCGGGACCGGCGGGACTGCGTTCGGGTCACCGTTCAGCTTGTCCTGGATGCGCGTGAAGATCACCGACGGGCTGCTGCTGTCGGCAAACGTCAGGCCGTTGGCCAGTGACATCATCGTCAAGGCCCGGCGGTCGTACAGCGCGTTGAAGACGGTGGCGTCCTCCAGGATCAGCGTGCCCTGAACCGTGGCGATGTTCAGGTGCTGGAACAGCGTGTCGTAGTCGAACTGCGAGAACACCGACGCGCCGCCCTTGAAGTAGCGCAGCTCGAGGCCCACGGCCTGCCGGTCCTTGTAGCCGTCGATCGTCTGCTCGATGCCGTACAGCGCCATGCCGGTGTTGGGCACGAGGCCGTCGACGTCGACCGAGGCGCCATAGAAGCGGCGCTTCGAATCGAAGAACTTGTCGGTCGGCTGCCCAGCCACGGCGCCGAGCTTGATCTTTGGCGCCAGCATGTAGTAGCCCGAGGCGCCGTCGTATCGGCCCATCACGCCGCCGCCGGTGGGCGACTGGCGACCGAGTCGCACGCCGTAACCGCCGGCCAGCGACTTGTAGTCGAAGTACAGCGACGACAGCCGGTTCTTGCTCTTCTCGCTGCGTTCGAGGTCGGACGTGTACGAGTCGCGCAGCACGAAGCGCATGTCGGTGTCGGCATCGCGCCGCCGCCAGGTGAGGTCCACGTCGTTGAGCAGCTGACTCACCTTGTCTTCGGTGAACAGCGCGTCACCGGCCACCTGAGGCAGGCCGGCCACCGGCGAGTCCTTGAAGTCCTGGCTGCGAACCTGGCCGTTGCCGCCGAAGTAGGTCACCGAGGCCGAGCCCGTCACCGTGGTCTCGACCGGCGCTCTTGGCCGCTCGGTCGCAGCCGCCGGGGCCGGTAGCGGCAGCGCCCCCAGCTCGCGACGCACGCGGTCGCTGTCGGTGCCCTGCGGATAGAGCTGCAGGAAGGTCTCGTACTCGATGCGCGCACGCGCCGTGTCGCCCGAACGCGCGCGGGCCTGCCCGATCAACTCTTGCGCCGGCCGCGTCTGCCGGTTCGGCGGCAGGTTGAGCAGGGCATTGAGCGGGTCGATCGCGTCGGCATGTTGGCCTTGTGCAATTGCCGATCGCGCCTGGGTCATCAACGCCTCGGCGCGCGCCTCGACCTCCTCGGGCTTGAGCACGGGTGCGTCGACTGGCGCGACCGCCACGGGTGGCGCTACCGGCGGTGCAACCGGCGGTGC
>JAEUPI010000165.1 GCA_016790175.1 Burkholderiaceae bacterium
ATGCTCACGCGCAGCCAGCGCATCAGCCATGAAAACCTGCGCCTGCGCGACAAGGGCTGGCTCGAGGGATTCGAGCGGTGGTTCGCCGAGCGGAACGCGAGCGTCGATCCAAAGGCAGGCCTGCAGGCGCCGATGGCGGTACCACCGATGTTCACGCCCTACACCTGCCGCTCGGTCACGCTGAAGAACCGCGTCGTCGTCTCGCCGATGGCCCAGTATTCGTGCGTGGATGGCATGCCCGCCGACTACCACCTGGTGCACCTCGGCGCACGCGCGATGGGCGGCGCCGGCATGGTGGTGGCCGAGATGACCTGCCCCTCGCCCGACGCCCGCATCACGCCCGGCTGCCCGGGCCTGTGGAACGAAGCGCAGGCGCAGGCGTGGAAGCGCATCGTCGACTTCGTCCACACCGAAACCGACGCGAAGATCGCGATGCAGATCGGCCATGCCGGCGCCAAGGGCTCGACCAACGAGCCCTGGCATGGCGCCGGCGCCGACCAGCCGCTGGCCTCGGGCAACTGGCCGCTGATCGCCGCCTCGGCCGTGCCCTATCTCGACGAGGGCGGCCCGACACCGAAGGCGATGGACGCCGCCGACAGGGCCCGGGTGACGGCCGATTTCGTGCGCGCGGCCCGCCTGGCGGCCGACGCCGGCTTCGACTGGCTGGAGCTGCACTGCGCCCACGGCTACCTGCTGTCGAGCTTCATCTCGCCGCTGACCAACCGGCGCACCGATGCCTATGGCGGATCGCTCGCCAACCGCCTGCGCTATCCGCTCGAGGTGTTTGCCGCGATACGCGCGGTCTGGCCGGCACAGCTGCCGATGAGCGTGCGCATCTCGGCCCACGACTGGGTCGACGGCGGCATCACGCCGGCCGACGCGGTGGAGATCGCGCGCGCATTCAAGGCCGCGGGCGCCGACATGATCGACTGCTCTTCGGGCCAGGTCAGCGTGCACCAGAAGCCGACCTATGGCCGCATGTACCAGACGCCGTTCGCCGACCGCGTGCGCAACGAGGCCGGCATCGCGACGATCGCGGTCGGTGCCATCAGCGAAGCCGACCATGTGAACAGCATCATCAGCGCCGGTCGTGCGGATCTCTGCGCCGTGGCGCGTCCACACCTCGCCAACCCCGCCTGGACGCTCACCGAAGCCGCCAAGATCGGCTTCGCCGCAGTGCCCTGGCCGAAGCAATACCTGAGTGCAAAGCAGCAGCTCGAGAACAACATCGTGCGTGAACGCGCCGCGCTGACGGCCCCCAAGGTGAGTGCGTGAGCGCGGAGCGTCGTCCAATGAGCCGTATCAGCCGTCGATTCGGATCGACCCACCTGCTCGACGAAAGCGCGATCGGCCTGGAGGCTCGCGCCGAGCACGACGACCATTTGTCGCTCAAGCTGTGGCTGCGGCTGCTGGCCTGCAGCACGCAGGTCGAGATCGAGATCCGCAACCGCATGCGCGCCCGTTTCGGCATTTCGCTCGCACGGTTCGACTATCTGGCGCAGCTGCACCGCCACGCCGACGGGCTGCGCATGAGCCAGCTCTCGCGCTACCTCATGGTCACCGGCGGCAACGTCACCGCGCTCACCGACGAGCTGGAACGCGAGGGCCTGGTGGTGCGCGAGGACGATCCGGAAGACCGGCGCTCCTATCGCTTGCGCATGACGCCGGCCGGCCGCAAGGCCTTCGAACGCATCGCGCGCGAACACGAACAATGGGTCATCGAGCTCTTTGGCGGGCTCGACGCCGCACACAAGCAACAGCTCTACGAACTACTGGGCCGGCTGCGGGTGCAGCTGGCCGAAAACCAGGAGGCTCCCGCATGAACACCACCGCAGACAACCGCGTCGACCCCGGCCTCGTGGCCGGCAACCGCAAGGCCCTGGCCGGCTACCGTGCCACGCACTTCCAGTGGCAGGTACAGGCCGGCGTCGGCCGCATCACGCTGAACCGGCCCGAACGAAAGAACCCGTTGACCTTCGAGTCGTACGCCGAACTGCGCGACCTGTTTCGCGCACTGCGCTACGCCACCGACGTGCATGCGGTGGTGGTGGCCGGCGCCGGAGACAACTTCTGCTCCGGCGGCGACGTGCACGAGATCATCGGCCCGCTGATCAAGCTGAAGGCGCCCGAGCTGCTGATGTTCACGCGCATGACCGGCGACCTCGTGGTCGCGATGCGCCACTGCCCGCAACCGATCGTGGCCGCCATCGACGGCGTGTGCGCCGGCGCCGGTGCGATCGTCGCGATGGCCAGCGATCTGCGCGTGGGCACCGCGCGCGCCAAGGTGGCGTTCCTGTTCAACCGCGTGGGCCTCGCCGGCTGCGACATGGGCGCCTGCGCGATGCTGCCGCGCATCGTGGGCCAGGGCCGCGCCAGCGAACTGCTCTACACCGGCCGTGCGCTGCCCGGCGAAGAAGCCTACCAATGGGGCTTCTTCAACCGGCTCGTCGCGCCCGACGCGGTGCAGGCCGAGGCCGAGCGCTGGGCCACCGAGCTCACGCAGGGCCCCACCTTCGCCAACGGCATCACCAAGACGATGCTGCACCAGGAATGGGACATGGGCATCGACCAGGCCATCGAGTCGGAGGCACAGGCCCAGGCGATCTGCATGCTGACCGAGGACTTCAACCGTGCCTACCAGGCCTTCGTGGCCAAGGGCAAGCCGGTGTTCCAGGGCAATTGAGGCAGCAGAGCCGACCGTCATGAGCGACACCGCCTATCTCGACTGGCCCTTCTTCGAGCCGCGCCATCGCGAGCTCGCCCGCACGCTCGACGCCTGGGCGGCCGAGCACGCGGCGCACGCCCACGGCCCCGATGCCGATGCCATCTGCCAGGGCCTGGTGCGTGCACTCGGCGCCGCCGGCTGGCTGCGCCACGCGGTGGGCGGCACGGCGCATGGCGGCGCGCTCGATGCCATCGACACGCGCACCATCTGCCTGATCCGCGAGACGCTGGCGCGGCATTCGGGCCTGGCCGACTTTGCGTTCGCAATGCAGGGCCTGGGCTCGGGCGCGATCAGCCTGGCCGGCAGCGACGCGCTGAAGGCGCGCTACCTGCCGCGCGTGGCGCGCGGCGAGGCGATCGCGGCGTTTGCCCTGTCCGAGCCCGAGGCCGGGTCGGACGTGGCCGCGATGGCCTGCGCCGCACGCGCCGACGGTGGTCACTACGTGCTCGACGGCGCGAAGACCTGGATCTCCAACGGCGGCATCGCGCACTTCTATGTCGTGTTCGCCCGCACCGGTGAGGCACCCGGCGCGCGGGGCATCTCGGCCTTCGTGGTCGACGCCGACACGCCGGGGCTGGATGCCAGCGAGCGCATCGAGCTGATGGCCCCGCACCCGATGGCCACGCTGCGCTTCGCGAACTGCCGCATCGCGGCATCGCAGCGCATCGGCGCGGCGGGCGAAGGCTTCAAGGTCGCGATGCGCACGCTCGACGTGTTCCGCACCTCGGTGGCGGCTGCGGCGCTCGGATTCGCGCGCCGCGCATTGGACGAGGCGCTGCACCGCGCGACGACGCGGCGCATGTTCAACCAGGTGCTCGCCGACTTCCAGCTCACCCAGGCCAAACTCGCGCAGATGGCCACCACGATCGACAGCGCTGCGCTGCTCACCTACCGCGCCGCGTGGCAGCGCGACCAGGGCCGCAGCGTCACGCGCGAGGCCGCGATGGCCAAGATGGTGGCCACCGAGGGCGCACAGCAAGTGATCGACGCCGCGGTGCAGCTGTGGGGCGGGCTCGGTGTGGTGAGCGAGCAGCCGGTGGAGCGTCTGTATCGCGACATCCGCGCGCTGCGCATCTACGAAGGCGCTACCGAGGTGCAGCAGCTCATCATCGCGCGCGAGCTGCTCAAGGGTGCCGGCCGTTGAGATCCCACACCCGTAGATCGACCAGGAGACCCGCATGCAGGTGATTCTTCCGCCCGGCTGGCCACGACCGAAGGGCTATGCCAACGGCGTGGTCGCGCAGGGCCGCATGCTGTTCATCGCCGGCATGATCGGCTGGGACGCCCAGGGCGTCTTCCACAGCGACGACTTCGCTGCGCAGGCTCGCCAGGCGCTGGAGAACATCGTGGCCGTGCTGCGCGAGGCCGGCGGGCGGCCCGAGCACATCGTGCGCATGACCTGGTACGTGACCGACAAGCGCGAATACATGGCCGCCGGCCGCGAGATCGGTCAGGCCTACCGCGAATTGATCGGCGTGTACAACGCGGCAATGACCGCGGTCGAAGTCAAGGCGCTGCTGGAACACCGCGCCAAGGTCGAGATCGAAGCCACGGCGGTGCTGCCCGATTGAACGGTCATGGCAACCGTGCGCGCTTGGGCGCTCGTCGTCGCAACCGTGCTGGCGGCCTCGAACTTGACCGGCGCAGCGCGATCAGAGACCTCACGGTCGCAGCCGCGTGCCGCGCTCGAACACCGCGAAGCCTCCGAACGCGCCCGTGCGCTCGAGCGCCTGGCCGAGATCGGCACGATGGCCGACACGCCGCACGTGGCGCGCCGCTTGCGCGACCGTGACCCGCAGGTGCGCGAGTTGGCCAACCTCGCGATGTGGCAGATCTGGGGCCGGTCGGGCGTCAAGGCCATCGATGAGCTGTTCGAGCGCGGTGTGGCACAGATGCAGCTCGGGGACCTGATTGCGGCGCTGTCGACCTTCGACGAGATCGTGCGGCGCATGCCCTCCTTCGCCGAGGGTTGGAACAAGCGGGCCACGATCCTGTTCCTGATGGAGCGATTCGACGCCTCGCTCAAGGACTGCCACGAGGTGCTCAAGCGCAACA
>JAEUPI010000268.1 GCA_016790175.1 Burkholderiaceae bacterium
ATGCCGATGCGCTCTCGAAGGCCGGCGTGCGCACGCAGTTCGTGTGCTTCGAGCGCCAGATCCACGGTTTCATCACGATGGGCCGCGTGATCGCCGAGGCCAACACCGCGGTGTCGCTGTGTGCGCAGGCGGTGGCGCAGGGATTCACTCAGGGCTGAGCGCGCCGATGGCCCGGCGCGTGCGAAGCGCCGGCATGTCCGACGATGCAGCCCGCATGGGTTGCGAGGAATGCTGTATGGATATACAGTATCCTCGTGTCCCTGTCACCCTCCTTGATCGACAGACTCCCTGCGTCGCAGCAGGCTTGCGCCGTGGCGCCCATGCCCTTGCGGCATGGGGCCGCGGCGGCTTTGTCGCAGGCGGTAGAGGGGGCCGACCCCGAGGCGCTGCACCCGGCGCTGTGGCGGGCCCACCAGCTCGGCCATCGGACACATGGCGCAGTCACGCCGAGCGGCTTTGCACCGCTCGATGCCGAGCTGCCCGGCGGCGGTTGGCCGCACGGCATGCTCACCGAGCTGCTGCTGCCGCACGCAGGGCTTGGCGAGCTGCGGCTGCTGGCGCCGGCGTTGGCGCGCATCGCCGGCAGCGGGCGCAGCGTGATGCTGTTCGATCCGCCGGCGGGCTTGAGCGGCTGGGCGCTCGCGCAACTGGGCGTGGCCACCGAGCAGTTGCTGGTGATCTACGGCCGCAACGGACCGCGCGGCGCGGCGAACCTGCGCCGCATGCTGCCGGCGGCCGATCTGTTGTGGGCGCTGGAGCAGTCGCTCAGGAGCGGGCATGTCGGCGCGGTGCTCGCCTGGCTGCCGCAGCGGCTGCGTGCCGATGCGCTGCGGCGGCTGCAGCTTGCGGCCCAGGTGCACGACGGTCCGGTGTTCCTGCTGCGCGAGATCGAGGCGCGGCTCAAGCCGAGCGCTGCGCCGCTGCGCCTGGCGCTCGGCTGTGCCGGCATCGATGTGCTGGCGCTGCGTGTGCTCAAGCGGCGCGGGCCGCCGCTGGCTGCGCCGCTGCAGCTCGCGCTGCCACCGGTGCTGACCGAGCGCGCGCGGGCACGGGCCGCAGCGCGCGGAGCGCCGGGCCGGCGGGCGGGCGATCCGGTGCCGGCCGCGGAGCCGGCGCTGCACGCGGTGTTGCACCCGGTGTTGCACCCGGTGTTGCACCCGGTGTCGCATCCGGTGTCGCATCCGGTGTCGCATCCGGTGTCGCATCCGGTGTCGCATCCGGTGTCGCATACATCGGCGGACCGGGTGCAAGCGCAGTCGGCGCGATGATCCCGGCGCTGGTGATGGAGCGTCCGCGATGCTGTGGCTGGCCGTTCACCTGCCCGCGCTGTCGCTGGAATCCTTCGCGGCCACATTGCCGCCCGAGGCGCAGGCACGGCCGCTGGCGCTGATCGACGCGCACCGCATCACGCAGGTGAATGCGCGTGCCGCCGCGCTGGGTGTGCAGCCCGGCTGCAAGCGCGCCACCGCGCTCGCGCTGGCGGCCGACCTGCTGCTCGGGCAGGCCGATGCAGCGCGCGATGTGCAGGCGCTGCAGGCGGTGGTGCATGCCGCGCTGGCCTTCACGCCGAGCGTGTGCATCGATGCCACCGCGGGCGTGCCGGTGGTGCTGCTCGAGGTGCGCGCGAGCCTGCGCTACTTTGGCGGCTTCGCGAAGCTGCTGCAGCGGCTGCAGGCGGCGCTGCGGCCGCTGAAACACCGTATGCAGTTCGCCGCTGCACCCACGCCGCTCGGCTCCGCGCTGCTGGCGCGTTGGCGCGACGATCTGGCGCGGGGCGTGCACAGCACCGACCGAGCCGCGCTGCGCCGCCTGCTCGACGAAGCCCCGGTGTGGCTGCTCGGCCCCGGGCGCGAACATTGGGAAGCGCTGCAGGGCATGGGCCTGACGCGGCTGGCCGATCTGCGGCACCTGCCGCGCTCGGGCCTGGCGCGCCGCTTCGGCCCCGCGCTGCTGGCCGACCTGGACCGCGCGCGCGGCGATGCGCCCGATCCGCGCGAGCCGATCGAGCCGGCACCGCGCTTCGATCAGCGGCTGGAGCTCTTCGCGCGGGCCGACACGGCCGAGCAGCTGCTCGCCGGCGCGCGTGTGCTGCTCGTGCGGCTGCTCGCCTGGGCGGCGGCGCGGCAGGGGCGCATAACGCGCTTCGCGCTGGTGGCGCATCCGGAATCGCGCCGTCGCGGCCTGGACACCACCGTGGCCACACCCTGCATGCTCGAGGTCGCGCTGGCCGAACCCTCGGCGGATCTCGCGCACCTGCAGTCGCTGCTGGCCGAGCGATTGTCGCGTTGGGAGCTGCCGGCGCCGACGCTGGATCTGAGCCTGCACTGCGATGCGCTGGTGCATGCGCCGGCACCCAATGCCGAGCTGTTCCCGAGCCGCAGCGCCGAGCGCGAGGGTCTGGTGCGGCTGGTCGAGCGGCTTCAGGCACGGCTCGGGCCGCAGGGCGTGCAGCAGCTGGTGCCGGTGGCCGATCATCGGCCCGAACGCGCGATGGCCTGGGTGCCGGCGAGCGCGGGTGCCGGCGCGCGGCGCCACGCCGTGGTGCCGCCCGAGCGGACCCGCGCACCGCTCACGCGGCCTCTGTGGCTGATCGAGGAGCCGCAACCGCTGGCCGAGCAGGCCTCGCGCCCATGTCTCGACGGCGCGCCGCTGCAGCTGCTCGCCGGCCCCGAGCGCATCGAATCGGGCTGGTGGGACGGCGCGCTCGCTGCGCGCGACTATTTCATCGCCGGCGCGGCCGATGGCGCGCTGGTGTGGGTCTATCGCGCGCGGCTGCCGCTGGGCGCCACCGACGGTGGCGGCTGGTTCCTGCAGGGGCGGTTCGCCTGATCCTGCGGCCCGTCATCCTGCGGCCCGCTCGAACAGCGCGAGCCGTACGCCGAGCGCGACGAACAGGGCGCCCACGCCGCGGCTGATCCACACGCCGGCGCGCGTGGCGCCCTGCCAGCGCCGGCGTAGGTCCACCACCAGAGCCGCGAAGGCGAGGTTCACGATCGTGCCGTTGACGCTGAAGATCGCGCCCAGCAGCACGAAGGCCGGCAGCTTGGCGGCCGACTGCGCGTCGATGAACTGCGGCAGGAAGGCGAGGAAGAACAGCGCCACCTTCGGGTTCAGCGCGTTGGTGAGAAAGCCCTGCGCGAACACGCGCACGAACGAGTTCGCGGCGCTCGTGGCGGGCGCCGCCGCGACGTTCGCCGGCCGGCTGCGCAGCAGGCCGATGCCCAGCCACACCAGGTAGGCCGCACCGGCCCAGCGCAACAGCGTGAACGCCGTGGCCGAACTCGCCACCAGCGCCGACAGGCCCAGCGCCGCGGCGGCCACGTGTACCACGCAACCCGCGCCCACGCCCAGCGCCGCTGCGGCACCGGCCCGAAAGCCCAGTGACGCGCTGCGTGCGCCGATCAGCGCCATGTCGGCGCCGGGCGTGATGTTCAACAGCAGCCCGGCGACGATGAAGAGCGGCAGATCGTGGACGCCGGCGATCATCGCCCGAGCCCCCTGCGGGTTGCGGCCGGCCTCTCCGAGCGGGAGCGAATGCCTTCGGGCGGCCGGGCGGCGCTCACGCGAACCCCAGCGCGCCGACGAGGGCGCCGAGCGCGATCATCCACAGCGGGCTGCGCGACGTGCGCAGCATGAAGACGATCGTCACCGGCACCAGCGCCATCGCACCCCAATGTCCGCGTGACGGTTGTGCCAGCACCCAGCCGGTGGCCAGCAGCAGGCCGATCGTCAACGGCGCGAGACCGATGTTGAAGGCACGCACACCGCGCGCCTCCTGCCGCGTGCGGCCGTAGCGGCCGATCAGGAAGGTCAGCACGCTCGACGGTCCCATGATGCCCACCATCGTCGCCAGCAGCCCCAGCGGGCCGGCCACACTCCAGCCGAGCAGGGCCACGAACAGGATGTTCGGTCCCGGCGCGGCCTGGGCGATGGCCACCGACGCGTTGAACTGCAGCGCGTCGATCCAGCCGCGTTCGCCGACGAGATAACGCTGCATGTCGGAGGCCGAGGTGATCGCGCCGCCGACGGCCAGCAGCGACAGCAATGCGAAGTGACCCATCAGCTGCAGCAGATCCGCCGTGCCCAGGCCGTGCGTGCCGAAGAATGCGGGGCTCATCGCGGCGACTTTGCGGTGGCCAGCGCGCGCCAGGCAAGGGCGTAGCCGAGCGAACCCATCGCGAGCACGGCCCACACCAGCGGCCAGCGCAGCCAGCCGACGGCGATGGCGGTGGCCGCCACGATGGTCACGCAGGTCGGCATCCCGAGCGGGCTCTTCTTCAGCGTCGCGGCCAGCTTGAATGCCGTGGCGAGCACCAACCCAGCCGCCACCGCACCCATGCCGCGCAGTGCGCCGGCCACCTGGGGAACCTGAGCGAACTGGGCATACAGCCCCGCGAGCACGAGCACGATCACGAGCGGCACGGCGATCAGCCCGGCCGTGGCCGCCACCGCACCGCGCCAGCCGAAGTGGCGGTCGCCGAACATGATCGATAGGTTGATGATGTTGGGTCCCGGCAGCACCTGCGAGACGGCGAGCAGTTCGACGAACTGCTCGCGGTTCATCCAGCGCAGCCGTTCGACCAGTTCGCGCTGCGCGACCGCGAGCACGCCGCCGAAGCCCTGCAGCGCGAGCCAGGTGAAGGCGCTGAACAGCTCGCGCAGCGAGGCCGGATGACGCAGACCGCCGGCCTCGTTCATGCGGCCACCTGCACCGACCCCCGTCGCGCAGCCCACAGGCTGGCGGCGAGCGCGATGCCCACCATGATCAGCGCCGCCCAGCTGAGCAGCGTGTAGCCGCTGGTGGCGATGAGCGCGCCGCCCACTGCGGCGCCGATCGCCTGGCCGACATAGATGGCCGCCGAGTTCAGCGCCATCAGCGCCGGCGCCCAGGCCGGGGCCAGAGCCGACAGGCGTGCGTGCTGCGACGATTGCGACCCGAAGCCGCCGAGCGCCCAGGGCACCATCACGAGGGCGAGCAGCCAGCCGCTGCCGCCGAGCGGCCACAGCGCATAGGTGCAGGCCATCAGGGACAGCGTCACGGTGACCATGCGGGTCGGTCCCAGGCGGTCGATCTGCCGCGTGACGACCAGGCTGGCCGCGAGGCCGATGCCGCCGAACCAGAAGAACATCGCGGCCATCTCGGCCGGCGTCAGGCCGAGCACCTGGCGCAGATAGGGCGCGAGATAGAGATACAGCGTGAACTGCGAGGCGCCGGCCAATGTGGTGACGGCCACCACCGTCATCAGCAGCGGATGCGTGAACACCGACCGCCAGCTCGCGGCCGACATCGGTGGCGGCCGCACGCCGTCGGGCAGTGCGCGCCAGACCGCCGCCGCGGCCAGCAGCGACAACACACCGACGAATGCAAACGTGGCGCGCCAGCCGAACGTTTCGGCCACGTAGGCGGTGATCGGCAGACCGATCACCGATGCAAAGGACCAGCCGAGAAACACGAAGGCGATCGCCCCGCTGCGTGACGCGGCGGGTGTCATCACGCCGATCGCGGCGCCCGCCTGGGGTGTGAAGACGGCGGCGCCGAGCAGTGCCAGTGTGCGCAGCAGCACCAGCGACACGAAATTCGGCATCAGCGCGCTGGCCAGATGCCCGAGGCCGAACCACACGAGCCAGAACACCAGCAGTCGCCGGCGGTCGAAGCCGGCAACCCAGGCTGCGAGCAGCGGCGCACCGAGCGCGAGCACCACCGCACCCACGGTGCCCATTTGTCCGGCGACCGGCACCGTAACCGCCATCGAGCGCGCGATGTCGTTCAGCGCGCCCGAAGGGGCCATCACACCGCAGGCAATCGCGAAATTGCCGCCGAGCAGCGCCCAGCGCGCGCGCGCCACCTGCGCCGGCGTGAAGCTCAACGCAGCACCTTGAGCGCGTCGGGATTGACGATGTTGCTCGGTTGGTTCTGGATGAAGTTGACGACGTTGTCGAACGCCGCGCCGAAGTACAGCTCGTAGCTGTCGAGCTCCACATACCCGATGTGCGGCGTGCACACGGCGTTCTCGAGCCGCAGCAGCGGGTGCCCCTGCAAGATCGGCTCGCTCTCGAAGACATCCACGGCCGCCATGCCGGGGCGGCCGCGGTTGAGGCCGGCCACCAGGGCGTTCTCCTCGACCAGTTCGGCGCGCGAGGTGTTCACGAACAGCGACGTCGGCTTCATGCGCGCCAGATCGGCCGCGGTGACGACGCCGCGTGTCTCGGGCACCAGGCGCAGGTGCAGGCTCAGCACATCGCTTGTCGCAAACAGCGCCTCTCGGCTCTCGGCCGCCCGCTGACCGTCGGCCACCGCCTTCGCTCGCGAGGCCTCGCTGCCCCAGACCTGCACCTGCATGCCGAAGGCGCGCCCGTAGCCGGCCACGAGCTGGCCCACCTTGCCGTAACCCCAGATGCCGAGCGTTCGGCCCTTGAGCACCAGGCCCAAGCCGAAGTTCGGTGGCATCGACAGCGACTTCAGACCGGACTGCTGCCATCCACCGTGCTTGAGCGTGGCGATGTACTGCGGCAGGCGGCGCATCGCCGTCATCACCAGCGCCCAGGTGAGCTCGGCCGGGGCCACCGGCGAACCCACCCCCTCGGCCACGGCGATGCCGAGGCGGGTGCAGGTATCGATGTCGATGTGCGGGCCCACGCGGCCGGTCTGCGCGATCAACTTCAGCCGCGGCAGCTTCTCGAGCAGCTGGCGCGGGAACTGCGTGCGCTCGCGCACCAGCACCAGGATGTCGGCATCGCGCAGGCGCACCGACAGTTGCCCGATGCCCTTGACGGTGTTGGTGTGTACCTTGGCGTTGTAGGGTTCGAGCTTGGCCGCGCAACGCAGCTTGCGCACCGCGTCCTGGTAGTCGTCGAGAATGATGATGTTCATGGACGAGGGCGCCGATTGTGCCTTCCCCGGCAAGGCGGGGTGCCGCGCGCTAGCATCCGGTTTCATCGCCATCACGTCACCGAAGAGGAGACCTGCACCGTGAGCATCTCGATGTATTCGGCCAGTGTGCCGATTTTCGCGAAGACGCTGGGCAACATGTTGTCATGGCTCGACAAGGCCGAGGCGCACGCGTTGGCCAGGAAGTTCGACCCCGCGGTGTACATGAGTCTGCGTCTCGCCCCGGACATGCTGCCGTTGCCGTCGCAGCTGCGCATCGCTTGCGACGCAGCCAAGGGCTGCGCCGCACGCCTGGCCGGCATGGACCCGCCGGTGTTCGAGGACAACGAGACCACGCTCGACGAGTTGCGCCAGCGCATTCGTCGGACACTGGCGTTCCTGGACACGGTGAAGCCGGCGATGGTCGACGGCAGCGAGGAGCGCGAGATCGTGATCCCGGCGCGCAACCGCGACCCGCGGCGCTTCAAGGGGCTCTACTACCTGCAGCACTGGGCGCTGCCGAACTTCTTCTTCCACGCGACGACGTCGTATGCGCTGCTGCGCCACAACGGGGTGGAGCTGGGCAAGAGCGACTATCTGGGCGTCGAGTGACGCCTCGGCGGGACGCCCGGCTCCGGTACTAGAGCGGCAGCATCTCGTCGATGTCGCCGCTGTCGGGGAACACCGTGTCGAGCGCGCGATGGAGTTCGATGCGCATGCGTCGGCTTTCGGGTTCGCGCAGCGGCAGGACGTCGAACACCGCGCCGCGCAGCAGCCACAGATCCACCGGATCGTTGGCGTGTCTGACCTGATAGCGCAACCAGTCGCCGCGCGAGCCGCGCACGCCGGCCACCGCCTCGATGAAGCGCTGCTTCATGTCGACGAAGGCGCGACGGGCCGCGATGCGGGCCATGCGCTCTTGCGGCAGGCCGGAGCCGAGCCGTGCGAGCGCAGCGCCGGGCATGAGGCTGGGCATGTACTGGCGGGGTGAGGTGGAGCGCATTGGGGGGCGGGCGGCGGTGTCGTGGGATTCATTCTGGAAAACCGCAGGTCCCCCGAACGCCTCGAACAGCGCGCGCTTGACCGCACAATTCGCCTTCGCGCCACTGGATCGGGCGCATGCGTTCGGAACTGACCGGTAAACACAGGAGACTTCGATGGCGTGGCTGCGCAGGGCGCTGTGGTTGCTGCTGGGCCTGTTGGTGCTGGCGGCGGCGGTGGCCGGTGTCTATGCGACGCGGGCTTCTCCGGTGATCGACGGCACGCTGACGATGCCTGGCCTGCGCGAGCCGGTGCGCATCGAGCGCGACGCGCATGGCATCCCGACGATCAAGGCCGCGAACCGCAACGACGCGCTGTATGCACTCGGGGTCGTGCATGCGCAGGACCGGCTGTGGCAGCTCGAGACGCATCGCCGCATCGGCGCGGGCCGGCTCGCCGAGGCGTTCGGCGAAGGGGCGCTGGAGTCCGATCGATTCCTGCGTGCGCTGGGCGTGCGCCGTGCAGCCCAGGCGCAATGGGCCGCGTTGAAGCCCGATTCGCGCGACGCGTTGCAGGCCTACGCCGCGGGTGTGAACACGGTGATCCGCGACCATCTGCGCGCGCGGCCGCCCGAGATGGTCATCCTCGGCCTGCAGCCCGAGGACTGGGAGCCGGCCGACAGTCTGGCCTGGGCGATCATGATGGCCTGGGACCTCGGGGCGAATTGGGGAACCGAGCTGACGCGCATGCGCCTGTCCGCGAGGCTGCCGCTGGCACGCATCCATGAGGTGTTGCCACCTTATCCCGGGGAGCAGCCGCTGCTGCGCGCCGACTATGCGGCGATGTTGCGCGAGTGGAAGCTCGGCGCCACGGCGACGGCGGTGCTGGATCCGATGCTCGACCAGGCTTTCGAGCGACTTGCCGCCGCGGCGCCGCCTTCGGGCATCGAAGGCGCAGGCTCGAACAACTGGGTCGTCGCCGGCAGCCACACGACGACCGGCAAGCCGCTGCTCGCCAACGACCCTCACCTCAAGCTGTCGACGCCGGCGCTGTGGTACTTCGTGCGCATCGAGGCACCGGGACTGACCGTGGCCGGCGCCTCGATGCCGGGGCTGCCGCTCGTGGTGCTCGGCCAGAACGACCGCATCGCCTGGGGCTTCACGAACACCGGGCCCGACGTGCAGGACCTGTACCTCGAACGCCTGAATCCCGACAACGCAGAGCAGGTGCAAACCCCGGAAGGCTGGGAGCCGCTGGCCATTGCGCAGGACTTGATCAAGGTGAAGGGACGACCCGATGTGCCGATCACGCTGCGCACCTCGCGCCACGGGCCGATCATCAGCGACGCCGGCCTGCTGGACGACCTGCTCGGCCGCAAGCCGACGGTTGCGATCGCGATGCGCTGGACGGCGCTGGACAACGACGCCGATGCCGTCGGTGTCGGGCTCGCGATGAATCGAGCCGACAACGTGTCCGCCTTCATCGAGGCGGCCAAGGGCTGGGTCGCGCCGATGCAGAACATGGTGGTGGCCGATCGCGACGGCGCGATCGGCTGGATCGCGCCCGGCCGTGTGCCGTTGCGCAAGGCGGCCAACGACCTGTCGGGTCAGGCGCCGGCGCCTGGATGGGACATCCGCTACGACTGGAACGGCTGGCTCGCGCCCGACCAGTTGCCGCAGGAGCGTGACCCTGCGCGCGGCTGGATCGCCACCGCCAACCAGCGGGTGGTGGCCGCCGACTACCCGCACTACATCACGAGCGAATGGGCACCGCCGTTTCGCCAGCAGCGCATCGAGCAGATGCTTCAGGCCAGACCGAAGCATTCGATCGACGATCTGCGCGCGATGCAGGCCGACGTGAAATCGCTCGCCGTGGCGAGCGTGCTGCCTTGGCTGCAGCGGGCCAAGGCCGAACATCCGCTGGCCGCAGCCGCCCAGTCGGCGCTCGAGGGCTTCGACGGCACGATGGCGCCGGAGCGGGCGGCTCCTTTGATCCTCTGGGCCTGGCAACGACACCTGACGCGGCTGGTGTTTGCCGACGAGCTGGGCCCGGTGTACGAACGCCTGATCGCCACACGTACGTTGCGCGATGCGCTGGACGGTGTGCTCGCACGCAACGACGGTTGGTGGTGCGACGACAAATCGACGGCGGTCGCAGAGACCTGCGACCAGCTCAACGACCGCGCCTTGGCGGCGGCGCTCGACGAGTTGCGCGCTTCCCAGGGCGATGACGTGGCACGATGGCAATGGGGCCGGGCACACCAGGCGCGCTCGGAGCACCGGCCGTTCTCGCGCGTGAAGGCACTCGCCCGGTGGTTCGAACTGCGCACACCGGTCGGCGGGGACACCTTCACGGTGAACGTCTCACGGGTGCTCTACAAGCCCGATGCCGCCACCGGCGAGTACTACCTCAACGAGCACGGGCCGTCGCTGCGGGCGCTGTACGACCTGGGTGACCCGGTGCAGTCGCGCTTCATGCACAGCAGCGGACAGAGCGGCATTCCGTGGAGCCGCTGGTACAACAGCTTCGTGCGGCCGTGGGCCGAGGTGGACTACGTGCCGGTCTACGCGCGCGGTGCGCCGGTGGCGACGCTGAACCTGCAGCCCGCGCGGTAGCGGTGACGCCGGTCGGCGTTACACGGCGCCGTACAGCAGCTTGCGCTGCGCGGTGTAGTGCCACCAGGGCGCCGGCGCGGCACCGCGCATGAAATCGGTGATTGCCATCAAGGTGTCGAGCACGCAGGGATCCTGCCGCTGGCCCGACTGCACGCACAACGACTGGTACAGCACGAACGGATCGCGGTGCGCCAGTTCGCGCGGGTGCACGAGGCCGAGCGAGCGCAGATCGGCCGCCATCGCGATGCCGATGTTGGGCAGCTGCTCGAAGCGCTCGCATTCCGATGCGCGGCGGGCCTTGCGCGGCTTCACGCGCGGCGGCGCTGAGATCATCGTGTTCACCGGGGTTAGGTTCGTGCCGTCGATCACATGAGCATCGTGTTGCGCACCAGGCCCACGGCCACGCCTTCGAGCTCGAAATCGCCGGCATCGAACGGCACGACGAGGGTCTGGAAGTCGGGGTTCTCCGGGATCAGCTCGATGGCCGTGCGCGTGCGCCGGAAGCGCTTGACGGTGACATCGTCGCCCAGACGCGCCACCACGATCTGCCCGTTCTTGGCGTCGTGGGTCTTCTGCACCGCGAGCAGATCGCCGTCGAGGATGCCGGCGTCGCGCATGCTCATGCCGCGCACCTTGAGCAGGTAATCGGGCCGGCGCGGGAACATGCTGGCCTCGACGATGTAGGTGGTGTCGATGTGCTCCTGCGCCAGGATCGGGCTGCCCGCGGCCACGCGGCCCACCAGCGGAAGCGCCAGCTGCGCCAGGCTCGGCAGGGGCAGCGAGAACTGCCTGCCGCGCGACTCGTTCAGCGCGCGCAGCCGATCGGGCTTCAGGCGGATGCCGCGCGAGGTACCGCCCACGAGTTCGATCACACCCTTGCGCGCCAGCGCCTGCAGGTGCTCTTCGGCCGCGTTCGGCGAGCGGAAGCCCAACTCGGCCGCGATCTCGGCCCTTGTGGGTGGCGCGCCACTGCGCTCGATGGCGCTTTGCACCAGGTCGAGAATCTGCTGCTGGCGGGCAGTGAGCTTGGGGCTTTCTTCCAAGGTACTCTCCTGAGCTTGCATCCAGTAGCTGTATTTTTATCCAGATGGACCGAACATGCAACACAAGGTCGTGATCCTGGGCACCGGCGGCACGATTGCCGGGGTGGCGAGCGAGGGCGCCAGCGATCTGCAATACCGCGCCGGCATGCTCGGCGTCGACACCCTGGTGGCCGCGGTGCCCGCATTGCAGGGTCAACCGCTCGAGTCCGAACAGCTGGCCCAGCTCGACAGCAAGGACATGACCCACGCGGTGTGGCAGCAGCTGGGGCGGCGCGTCCATCACCACCTGGTGCGGCCCGAGGTGGGGGGCGTGGTGGTCACGCATGGCACCGACACGATGGAAGAGACCGCCTGGCTGTTGCAGCGCGTGCTGGCGCCGGCCAAGCCGGTGGTGATCACCGGCGCGATGCGCCCGGCCAGTTCGCGCCAGGCCGACGGCCCGCGCAACCTGGCCGATGCGGTGGTGCTGGCGCAGGAGCCCGGCGCGCACGGCGTGCTCGTGGTGATGGGTGGTGTGGTGCATGGCGCGGCCGACGTGCGCAAGGTGCATGCGCACCGCATCGACGCCTTCAGTTCCGGCGAGGTCGGCCCGCTCGGCCGCCTGGACGATGAGGGTCGCTTCCAGCGTGCACGGGCCTGGCCGGCGAGCGATGGTCTCGGCATCGCGGTGCTCGACGGCGATGTGGGCGCCTGGCCGACGGTGGAGATCGTCACCAGCCATGCCGGCGCGAGCGGCGCGCTGATCGAGGCACTCGCCCGCAACGGCACGAGAGGCCTGGTGATTGCCGCCACCGGCAATGGATCCGTGCACCAGGCGATCGAGCTGGCGCTCGAGCGCGCGGCATGGGCCGACATGGCGGTGATGCGCGCGACGCGCTGCGGCGATGGGGCGATTCTGGAGGTCGAGGGCGCGAGTGCGGCCTGGCCATCGGCGGGCGCGCTGACGCCGGCCAAGGCGCGCGTGGAGCTGATGCTGCGGCTGCTGCAGGCGAGCAGTGCCTGAGGCGGCGACGATCGCCGGCTCGGCCCTGGGGGCGCTCGGTCAGCGACCGTGCGCGCGCAGTCAGCCGGCGTCGATCGCCTCGATGGCGGCCTGCAGCTCGAGCCAACGCTCCTCGAGTTGCTGAACCTCTGCGGCCACGTGGTTCAGGCGGCGGCCGTGGTCGGCGATCTGCGCGGGCGCGAGCGTGCCGGTGGTCAGTTCGGCCTCCAGTTCGGCCCGTTCGGCGCCGAGTTTCTCGAGGCGGGAGTCGATCTGCGTCAGCTCGGTCCGCAGCGGCCTCGTGCGGTTGGCACGCTCGGCGCGAAGCTGCGCCTGCTGCTTGCGTTCGTCGCGCCGCTTGGCGCCGACGGGCGCAGGCACCACAGGCCCGGCGGGCGCCGCCGCCACGGCCGAGGCCGAGGCCGCCGGGGCTGACTTCGGCAAAGGCGCTGCAGCTTCGGGCGTGGGCCTTGCGGGGGGCTCCGTGCCCTTGGCGCGCGCGCGCGACACCTCGAGCAGCCAGCGCTGGTAGTCGTCGAGGTCCACGTCGAGCGGCTCCACGCCGCCGGCGGTGACGAGCCAGAACTCGTCGCAGACTTCGCGCAGCAGCGCGCGGTCATGGCTCACAAGCATGACCGTGCCCTCGAACTCGTTGAGCGCCATCGACAGCGACTCGCGGGTCGCGAGGTCGAGGTGGTTCGTCGGTTCGTCGAGCAGCAGCAGGTTCGGCTTCTGCCACACGATGGTGGCGAGCACGAGCCGCGCGCGCTCGCCGCCGGACAGCGTGCCCACGAGCTGGTGCACCATGTCGCCGGCGAACGCGAACTGGCCGAGAAAGTTGCGCAGCTCCTGCTCGCGCGCGTCGATGTTCAGGCTGCGCGCGAGGCGCGTGAACATCTGCAAGGCGGTGTCGTCCTCGTGCAGCAGGTCCATCTCCTGTTGCGCGAAATAGCCGATCGCCAAGCCCTTGCCCGGCGTCATCGTGCCGGCCAGTGGCGGCAACACGCCGGCGATGGTCTTGACCAATGTGGACTTGCCCTGGCCGTTGGCGCCGAGAATGCCGATGCGCTGTCCGGCAAGTACGGTGCGGTTCACGCCGCGCACGACCGGCGTGTGGTCGTAGCCGCACAACAGGTCCCGGATCGCCAGCATCGGGTTCGGCAGGCTGGCGGGCTCGCGGAACTGGAACTGGAACTCGCTTTCGGTGAGCACGGGTGCCAGCCGCTCCATGCGGTCGAGCGCCTTGACCCGGCTTTGCGCCTGGCGGGCCTTGGTGGCCTTGGCGCGGAAGCGCTCGATGAAGCGCGTGAGCTGCGCGATCTTCTCGCGCTGGCGTTCGAACGCCTGCTGCGCCTGCATCAGCCGCTCGGCGCGCATCTCCTCGAAGGCACTGTAGTTGCCGGTGTATCGCTGCACGCTGCCCTGGTCCACGTGCAGCGTCACGCGCGTCACGGCGTCGAGAAACTCTCGGTCGTGGCTGATCACCACCAGCGTGCCGGCGAAGCGCTTGAGCCAGCTCTCGAGCCACACCAGCGCGTCGAGGTCGAGGTGGTTGGTCGGCTCGTCGAGCAGCAGCAGGTCGGCCGGGCACATCAGCGCGCTGGCAAGCTGCAGCCGCATGCGCCAGCCGCCGGAGAAGCTGTTCACCGGCTGGTCGAGTTGCGCACTCAGGAAGCCAAGACCCAGCAGCAGCGATTGCGCGCGGGCGCGGGCGTCGAACGCGCCGGCCTCCTCCAGTGCAAGGTGGGCGTCGGCGATCGCGTGTCCGTCGTGTGCCGCCTCGGCCACCTCGAGCTGCGCGCGGGCACGCAGCAGCGGCTCGTCCCCCTGCAGCACGAAGTCGGTGGCGCCTTCGCCGGTTTCGGGCATTTGCTGCGCCACCTCGCCGATACGCCAGCGTGGCGGCAGCTCCACGTCGCCGCGGTCGGCGTGCAGGCGGCCGGCCAACAGCGAAAACAGCGACGACTTGCCCGCACCGTTGCGGCCGACCAGCCCGACCTTTTCGCCCGGGTGCACGGTGAGGCTCGTGCGTTCGAGCACGACCTTGGCGCCGCGGCGCAGCGTCACTTCGCGCAGCGTGATCATGCAGACTCCAGCGCCTGGCGCGTGACCAGCAGCACGGCATCGTCGTGCTCGCGGGTGGGCAACCACACCACGTCCAGGTGCGGGAAGGCGGCGTCGAATGACGCGCGCTCGTGGCCGATCTCCAGCACGAGGAGGCCGATGTCGTTCAGGTGCGCGGCGGCCTCGGCGATCACGCGGCGCACGAAGTCCATGCCATCCGCGCCGCCGGCCAGCGCCATTGCCGGTTCGGCGCGGAACTCGGCCGGCAGGGCGGCCATCGACGCGGCATTCACGTACGGCGGATTGCAGAGGATCACGTCGTAGCGGCCGGGCAGGGCAGCGAATCCATCGCACTGGACGAGCACGATCCGGTCAGCCAGGTCGTGGCGGGCCACGTTCTGTCGGGCCACTGCGAGCGCGCCCGCCGACAGATCGGCGGCATCGACGCTGGCGGCAGGCCAGGTCATCGCAGCGAGCACGGCCAGGCTGCCGTTGCCGGTGCACAAATCGAGCACACGCCGCGGTTCGTCGTCGAGCCACACGTCGAGCAGCCCGTCGGCGAGCACCTCGGCGATCAGCGAGCGCGGCACGATGCAGCGCGCGTCCACGTCGAACGGCACGCCTTGCAGCCACGCCTCGCCCGTGAGGTAGGCGGCCGGCTTGCGGCTGGCGATGCGCTCGTCGATCAGGGCGTCGACCGCCCGTGTCTGCTCGGCCGGCATGTCACGATCGGCGACGCCGTCGAGCGCATCGAGCGGCAGGCCGAGCTTCCACAGCACCAGCCAGGCGGCCTCGTCGAAGGCATTGGTGGTGCCTTGTCCAAACGAAACGCCCGCCTGGTCGAGGCGGGCGCTGCTGCGCTCGATGAGGTCGATCACCTTCACTGGAGCAGCGCCTCCAGCGTGCGGCGGTAGATGTTCTTCAACGGCTCGATGTCGGCCACACGCACATGCTCGTCGATCTTGTGGATGCTTGCATTGACCGGTCCGAATTCCACCACCTGCGGACAGATACGCCTGATGAATCGCCCGTCGGAGGTGCCTCCGGTGGTCGACATCGCCGGCGTCGCGCCGGTCTCGGCGCGGATGGCCGCCGCCAGCGCTTCGCTCAGCGTGCCGGGCGTGGTGAGGAACGGCTCGCCGCCCAACACCCAGGCGAGCTCGAATTCGAGGCCATGGCGCAGCAGTACGTCGCTCACGCGCTGCTTCAGCCCGTCGGGCGTGCTGTCGGTACTGAAGCGGAAGTTGAAGTCGACGGTCACGTTGCCGGGGATCACGTTGCCGGCGCCGGTACCGCCATGGATGTTCGACACCTGGAACGTCGTGGCCGGAAAGTAGGCGTTACCGCGATCCCACTCGATGCCCACCAGTTCGGCCAGCGCCGGCGCCAGCTGATGGATCGGGTTGCGTGCCAACTGCGGATAGGCCACGTGGCCCTGGATGCCCTTGACGCTGAGCTTGCCCGACAGCGAGCCGCGCCTGCCGTTCTTCACCATGTCGCCAAGGGTCTCGACCGACGTCGGCTCGCCGACGATGCAGCAGTCGAGTCGCTCGCCACGGGCCTGCAGCGCATCGACCACGCGCACGGTGCCGTCGACCGATGGTCCTTCTTCGTCGCTGGTGAAGAGCAGGGCCAGCGCACCGGCGTGCTCCGGGTGGGCCCGTACCAGCTCTTCGGCCGCGACGACCATCGCAGCAATCGATGTCTTCATGTCGGCGGCGCCACGGCCGAACAGCCGGCCTTCGCGATGCGTCGGCACGAACGGATCGCTGCGCCAATGATCCACCGGACCGGTGGGCACGACGTCGGTGTGACCGGCAAGCACCACCGTCGGGCCCGGGCGCGAGCCGCGGTGCACGGCCCAGAGGTTGGTCACGCGGCCGTCGGGCGGCCCGAACTCGAGCGTTTCGCAGGCAAAACCCACGGTGTGCAGGCGCTTGACGATCAGCGCCTGGCAGCCGGCGTCGTCTGGCGTGACCGACGGTCGTGCGATCAATGCCTCGAGCAGGCGCAGCGTTTCGCTCATCTTCCGGTCAACGCCGCGTCAGCGGCGCGGAACGCGAACTCGGGTTGTCGGGCACCACGTCGAGCGCGATCTCGGTGAAGAAGGCGGTGTCGGGGTCCTCGCTCTTCTGCGGCGCGCGCTGCACGGGCGTCTGGTCGTTCTGCAGCCGCCACATCAGGTTGGTCGGCGAATCGGCATGCGAGAGGCCCTCGTCGCGGCTGATGAGGCCCGCTCCGATCAGGCGCGCCAAGTCGACCTCGAAGGTCTGCGAACCCTCGGCCAGCGACTTCTCCATCGCCTCCTTGACCTCGTTGAACTCGCCCTTCTCGATCAGCTCGGCCACGAGCTTGGTGTTCAGCAGGATCTCCACCGACGGGATGCGCCCGCCGGCGGCAGCGCGCAACAGCCGCTGCGAGACGATCGCCCGCAGCCCCGAGGCCAGGTCGCCCAGCAGCGCCGCGCGCGTTTCCGGTGTGTAGAACGACAGAATCCGCCCCAGCGCGTGATAGCTGTTGTTGGCATGCAGCGTGGCCAGCACGAGGTGGCCCGACAACGCGTATGAAAGTGCGGAACTCATCGTTTCGCGGTCGCGGATCTCGCCGATCAGGATGCAGTCGGGCGCCTGGCGCAGCGCATTCTTCAGCGCGATCTGCAGCGACTCGGTGTCGCGGCCGACCTCTCGCTGGTTGACCAGCGAGCGCTTGTTGTTGAAGACGAACTCGACCGGATCCTCGATCGTCAGGATATGGCCCGACATCTGCTGGTTGCGCTGCTCCAGCATGGCCGCCAGCGTCGTGCTCTTGCCGGTGCCGGTGGCGCCGACCATCAGGATCAGGCCGCGCTTATCGAGCACCAGCTGGCCGAGGATGGGCGGCAGGTTCAGGCTGTCGAGCGACGGGATCACATGCGGGATGTGGCGGAACACCGCCGCGATGCTGCCGCGCTGGCGAAACGCCGACATGCGAAACGTGCCCAGGCCTTCCATGCCGACGGCGAGGTTCAGCTCGCCGGTCTCGTCGAGCTCTTCCAGCTGCTGCGGGCTGAGCAGCTCGGCCAGCAGCTGTCGCGGCTGCCCGGGCGTGAGCGACTGGTCCGACAGCTGCAGCATCTGGCCCTGGATCTTGATCAGAATCGGCATGTTCGCGGACAGGAACACGTCGGACGCGTTCTTGTCGGCCATCATGCGCAGCACGCGCTCCATGTTGCCGCCGCTCATCTGCTGATCCTCCGCTGGCTGTGGGGGCGCTGCCGTGCGCTCAGGCGCGCAGCAGTTCGTTGATGCTGGTCTTGCTGCGCGTCTGCGCATCGACCCGCTTGACGATGATCGCCGCGTACAGGCTGTAGGGCGTGCCGTCGGCGCAGGTCTTCGGCAGGCTGCCGCTGACGACCACGCTGCCGCTGGGCACCCGGCCGTAGCTGAATTCGCCTGTTTCGCGGTTGAAGATGGGCGTGCTCTGGCCGATGTAGACGCCCATGCCGAGCACCGAGTTCTCCTCGACGATCACGCCTTCCACCACCTCGGATCGCGCGCCGATGAAGCAGTTGTCCTCGATGATGGTCGGGTTGGCCTGCAGCGGCTCGAGCACGCCGCCGATGCCGACGCCGCCTGACAGATGAACACCCTTGCCGATCTGCGCGCACGAGCCCACGGTGGCCCAGGTGTCGACCATCGTGCCTTCGTCGACATAGGCGCCGATGTTCACGTACGAGGGCATCAGCACCACGTTCTTCGCAATGTAGCTGCCGCGGCGCGCCACGGCCGGCGGCACCACGCGGATGCCGGTCTCGCGCATCGCCTCTTCGCTGACGTGCGCAAACTTGGTGGGCACCTTGTCGAAGTAGCTCAGGTCGCCGGCACGCACCACGTGGTTGTCGGCGAGCCGAAAGCTCAGCAGCACCGCCTTCTTCACCCACTGGTTGACCGTCCATTGGCCCACGCCTTGGCGCTCGGCGACGCGGATGCGGCCGGCGTTGAGATCGGCGACGGTGCGGTCGACCGCTTCGCGGATCTTCGGGTCGGCGTTGGCGGGGTTCAATGCCGCGCGGCCCTCCCAGGCCAGGTCGATCAGGGATTGCAGCTCGTGGCTCATGTCGTCGTGGGTGAAGTTGGCTGGTACTGAACGATTCGGCGGGCGGCTTCGAGGCATTCGGCCACGTCGGCCACCAACGCCAATCGGACACGGCCCCGGCCGGGATTGACCCCGTGCGCATCGCGGGCGAGCAGGCTGCCGGGCAACACGGTGACATTGTATTGAGCGAGCAGGCCACGGGCCCAGGCCACATCGTCGCCGCCCGGTACTTCTGCCCACAGGTAGAAACCGGCGTCGGGCAGTCTCACGCGCAGCACGCTCGCCAGCAGCGGCGTGACCTGGGCGAACTTGGCGCGATAGAGCTCCCGGTTGGCCTGCACGTGGGATTCATCGCTCCATGCGGCCGCGCTCGCCGCTTGCACGGTGGGGCTCATCGCGCTGCCGTGGTAGGTGCGATAGAGCAGAAACGAACGCAGGATCTCGGCATCGCCGGCAACGAATCCCGAGCGCATGCCAGGCACATTGGACCGCTTGGACAACGAGGTGAAGGCGATCAGCCGTCGAAAGTCGGTGCGACCGAGCAGCTTGGCAGCCTGCAGTCCGCCGAGCGGTGGCTCGTCGCCGAAGTAGATCTCCGAATAGCATTCGTCGCTCGCGATCACGAAGCCGTGGCGGTCGGAGAGTTCGAACAGCAGCTTCCATTCGTCCAGCGGCATCACCGCGCCGGTGGGATTGCCCGGCGAGCACACGTACAGCAGCTGCGTGCGCGACCAGGTGCCCGCATCGATCTGCGACCAGTCGATGCCGAAGTTGCGCGCCGGATCGCTGTTGGCGAAGGCCGTGCGCGCGCCGGCCAGCAGCGCCGCACCTTCGTAGATCTGGTAGAAGGGATTGGGACAGACGACGGTGGCGCCGTCGCGTGTCGGGTCGATGACGACCTGTGCGAGCGCGAACAATGCCTCGCGCGAGCCGTTGACAGGCAGCACCTGTGTGCCCGGGTGCACCGCCACGGCGTAGCGACGCTGCAGCCAACCGGCGATCGCCTCGCGCAGACGAGGTTCGCCGATGGTGGGCGGATAGACCGCAAGCCCCTTCATCGCGCCCTTGAGTGCGTCTTCGATCAACGCGGGTGTCGGATGCTTGGGCTCGCCGATGCCCAGACTGATCGGTGCGAGAGCGCCGGCATGGTGCACGCCCTGCGTGAGCTCGCGCCAGCGCTCGAACGGATAGGGGTGCAGCCGGCCGAGCAGCGGATTCATGTACGCGATTATCGGCGAGCCCATCGGGCAGCCCCGATCGCGGGCTGCGGCTCAGGCCGGTCTTGCAAGCAGCGTTTCGATCTGTGCGCGGTCGCGGCGCGCGAAGGCGAGCAACAACGCCCGGACCTGTCGCAGCGTCCCGGGCGCCAGCAGATGGAGCACGCCCCCGTAGACCAGCGCACCGGCCAAGATGGCCACCAACGAGGCGGGGATCGGTGTCAGCGGCGCGTCGAGCAGATGTGTCAGGAACCCGATCGACGCGGCGGCCGACGCGGCTGCGGCGAGCGGCGCGAAGGTACCCGACAGCTGATCCGATGGGCTGAGGCCAGTCGCGATTCGAATGCGGTGCAGCGCCAGCGGCCAGGTCCCGAACTGGCGGAGCAGCAGGGCGACTGCGGCGCCAATGACACCCCACGGTGCGAGCAGCGGAAAGGCGAGCAGGCTCGCCGCGCAGCCCGCCGCGAACAACAGCGCCGTGGCGCGGACATGTCCGGTGCCCAGGAGAATCGCCGAGTTGTAGGCGCCGGTGGCCGCCCGCACGCTGCCGAGCATCAGCAGTTGCACCGCCGGCACGGCTTCGAGCCAGCGCTCGCCGAACAGCAATGGCAGCCACCAGGGCGCCACCGCGGCCATGCCGAGGTACACGGGAAACACCACCAGACGCGATGCGCCATAGAGGCCGAGGATGCTGCGCCGCATGTCGGCGGCTGCATCCTGCAGCCGTGCGCAGGTGGACATGGCCACGCCATGCAGTGGCTCCATCAGCAGCCGCGACAGCTCGCCGTACACGCGTGTCGCCAGCATGAAGATGCCCAGCACCTGTGGCCCGAGCAGGTGCGAGACCAGCAACCTGGGCAGATACTGATCGGCGTAGCCGATCGAGTAGGTGAGCAGGACGCCGGCGTTGAAGCGCCACAGATCGCGCAGGTGCTGCCACCGTCCACGCCAGCCGGGCCTCCACGCGACGGCCAGATGGGCACCGATCAACGTGACCGCCACGCGCAGGGCCTCCATGGCCACCAGGGTCCAGATGCCGGCGCCCTCAAGGGCGAGGGCAATGCCCAGCGTGCATGAGGCGATCGTGGCGGCGGCGCCGATCTGGGCGACGGCCTTGAATTGCAGATCGCGGGCCAGCAGGGCCATCGGCACGCGGGCCGCCACCGCGAACGGCAGCAGCGCACCCAGCGCGACCACGATGTCGGCGGCCTGCGCATGCCCTGCCAGCGTCGCGAGCGCCGTCGAGAAGGCGACCATCAGGCTGGACGCCAGGCCGGACAGCGCGGCAGTCAGCCAGAACGTCGCATCGAGATGTCCGGGCTCGATCTGCTTGCGCTGCACGATCGAGTCCGTGAAGGCGCCGCCGCAAGCCATCTCGGCGATGCCGTAGACGAGCATCGCCACGCCGAACAGGCCGTAGGTCGACGGACCCAGCTCGCGCGCCACCACGGTCAATGCCACCAGACTGAGCGCGACCTGCAACAGGTTGCGCGCCGCGATCCACAACGCGCCCTCGAAGAAGCGCAGCGCGATGGAGCCGGCCGCGTCAGACATCGTCGTGATGGGCCACGCAGGCGGCGTGCGACCCGTCGACCCTCACGTCGACGAGCCGCCAGGCACCGTGGGTTGGCGTCGGGTTGCGGTCGTACAGGAGCGCAGGGTTTCGATCGGAACCATCGACGATGGCGATGAGCTTCAGATCGCGGTTCATGCCTTCGCCGATCGCCTTGATGTAGGCCTCCTTGCGGACCCATGTCCGCGCGAAGGCCTGTGCGCGTTCGTCCGCGGGCAGCCGGTCGAGCCAGTCCTGCTCCTCTGGCGCCAGCACACCGCGGAAGTCGTCGATTTCCGCCATGTTCGGCCGAATGGCTTCCACATCGACACCGACGGCATTGTTCTCGTCGATGGCGATCAGCACCCAGTCGCCGGAGTGGCTCAGATTGAACAAAGGCGGCGACGGCAGCGCGTCGAGCATCGGCTTGCCATGCTTGTTCTCGATGAAGCGCAAGCATCGCGGTGCGATGTGAAGGCGGCCGCCCAGCCATTGCCTGAGCCGGGCATGGCCGACGACATAGCGCGCCGCATCGTCGCGCCGCACAAATCGGCGTGCCCGGTCGCGTTCCTCCATGCTGAGCAGGTCCCACAGATCATCCAGGTGCGGTTCCTCGTCGGGCATGTGCAGACGCAGGAGCGTCAACCCGGCGCGCACGGATTCGCGGGACGTTGCGGTATGACCGGGCCTCACCGCTCGCCGATCTGACATGCCGGCTCGACCAGGCTGCCGAGCACGCGGGCCAGCGCCGGTGCGTGCTCGGCGTCGAGCATCGCCACATGCTCGCAATCCAGCGTGGCCACGTCGACGCCACCGGCGGCCAGACGCTCCCAGCCCATCTTCGGATCGCTGTCGTCGACACCCGGTTCGATCGTGCGTCGCAGCGCACGGATCAGCGTGATCCGGCCGGCATAGGGGCCGGGCTCGTACGCTGACCAGGCGTCGTAGACCGGTTTCGCCCGGGACTCGATGTCGCGCACCAGCGTTGCACTGCGATCGACCATCTGGTGCGACTTGAACACCGTGGGTTCCACGGTGTTGTCCACCCCCACATACTTGCTCAAGCGCCTGATGCGCTGGACGACGTAGGCCGCGGCATCGCCGGGATCCTTGGCGAACGCATGCCTCAGATGTGCGCCGACACGCGTGAGGAACGGGAGCAGCCGGGGGAATCCAGGCGCTGCGCAATCCAGCAGCGCCAGAAGCGCCACGGCTTCGCCCTCGGCGAGCAACTGTTGCGCCATCGCATACACGATCTTCCCGCCGAGCGAGAAGCCGGCCAGCCGGTACGGACCCTGCGGCTGCAGGCGCCGCATGTCGGCCATCATCTCGCGCGCCATCTCTTCCAGGGTCGGGCTGCGGTTCGCGAGGCAGCGCAGCGAGTTGATGTCCAGCACGTGCAGCGGCTGTTCGGTGCCGAGATGGCGCGACAACGCGTGGAAAGGCAGGATCGCGCCGCCGAAGCCGGAAACGAAGAACAACGGAGCGCGTTCGCCTTCCGGCTGCACGGTGACAACACAGCCCGACGACGACGTCTCGGCCGAATGCAGCAATGCCGCTTGACGGCGGACCGTCGGGCCGTCGAACAAGGAAGCCAGGGCGAGCTTACGCCCGAAGCGACGCTCGACGGCGTCGAGCAACCGGATCGCGAGCAACGAGTGGCCGCCGAGGTCGAAGAAGCTGTCGTCGACGCTCAGCGTTGGCACGCCCAGAACCTGCATCCACTCGGCTTTCAGCTGTTGCAGCAGTTCGTCGTCCTCGTCGGTCTGGCCGGTTGCCTGCCCTTGCTCGGGACGGGGCAGCGCGGCGCGATCGACCTTGCCGTTGGGCGTCAGCGGCATTGCCGTCAGTGCGACAACGACGCTGGGCACCATATACGGCGGCAACATGGCGGCGAGCTGCTGCTGCAGGTGGACTTGACCCATGGCATCGCTGTCGCCGGCCGGCACGACATAAGCCACCAGCCGTTTGTCGCCGGACGGTGCGTCCTGCAGGTCGACCACGGCCTGGGCCACCGCCGGCAGTCTGCACAGCGCGGCCTCGACCTCCCCGAGCTCGATGCGGAAGCCGCGGAGCTTGATCTGACGATCGGCTCGGCCCAGGTACTCCAGCGATCCGTCGCGCCGATAGCGCACCAGGTCGCCGGTCCGGTACAAGCGCTCTGCGGGGCGGAACGGGTCCGCGACGAATCGCTCGGCGCTCAGCTCGGGTCGGTTCAGATAGCCTCGCGCGACGCCGACGCCGCCGATGAAGAGCTCGCCCACCACACCCGGCGGCGTCAGTTGCCGCTGGGCATCGAGCACGCGGCAGACGGTGTTGGCGATCGGACGGCCGATTGGAATCGTGGTGTCGGATTCGGCAATCGGGTGCCAGGTGGCGAAGGTGGTGGTCTCGGTAGGCCCGTACACGTTCAGCAGTCGGCGTGGTGCTCCGGCTGTCAGCACGCGCCGGACCGCGGCAAGGTCTGCCGATTCGCCGCCGAACAGCAGGTGATCGAGATGTCGGAACATCGCAGGCGAGCGCGCCGAATGTTCGTTGAACAGCGCCGTCGTGAGGAACATCGTGTTGATGCCCGTCTCGACGATCCGCTGCTCGAGCGCTGTGGGGCAGAGCAGGTCGTCGTGCGGCACGAAGGCCAGCTGTGCGCCGTTGAGCAGGGCTCCCCAGATCTCGAAGGTTGCCGCGTCGAACGAGTGATTCGATGCCTGTGCCACGACATCGTCGGGGCCGAGCTGCACGTAGTCGGTGCCGAGCACCAGGCGCGTCACCGCGACTTGCGGCACGGCGACACCCTTTGGGTTGCCAGTGGAGCCGGAGGTGTAGATGACGTAGGCGAGGTGGTGTGGGCCTGCGGTGTGTATGGGGTTGTCGCAGGAGGCGGTGTGTGGGCCGGACGAGGCGAGGGCGTCGAGTTCGGGGTGCAGCAGC
>JAEUPI010000278.1 GCA_016790175.1 Burkholderiaceae bacterium
CGCAGCAACGGCCAGCCCAAGGGCCGGCAGACGCGTGCGGCGATCGTCGATGCCGCACTCGCGCTGGCGGCGCAGGTGGGGCTCGAGGGCCTGTCGATCGGCGCGCTGGCCGAGCTGATGCAGATGAGCAAGTCGGGCGTGTTCGCGCACTTCGGCTCGCGCGAGGAGCTGCAGATCTCGGTGATCCGCGAGTACCACGCGCGTTTCGAAGACGAGGTGTTCCGCCCGGCGCTGCGTGCGCCGCGCGGCCTGCCGCGGCTGCGTGCGCTGTTCGATGCCTGGCTGCGCCGGGTGTCGGTGGAGCTCGATGCCGGCTGCATCTACATCAGCGGTGCCGTGGAGTTCGACGATCGGCCCGGCCCGGTGCGCGACGCGCTGGCCGAGATGGTGCGCGCATGGCATGCCGCGCTCGAACGCGCGATACGGCTGGCGATCGCCGAGGGCCACCTGCGCCCCGAGACCGATGCCCACCAGCTGCTGTTCGAGATCCACGGCCTGATCCTCTCGCTGCACCACGACGCGCGCTTCCTGCGCCTGCCGGGCACGCTGGATCGGGCGCACCGCGCCTTCGAGCGCCTGCTTGCCCACGACGCCGCAGCGCCGAAGAGCAAGCCGGCAGCGCCGCGTAAGCCGCGTGCACGCTGAATCGACCACCGATCACCCACTCACCCGCGATCACCCGCAACCCCTCAGGAGGCCCACATGCCGCAATACACCCCCCCGCTGCGCGACATGCGTTTCGTGCTGCACGAGCTGCTGCAGGTGACCGACGAGCTGAAGCTGCTGCCCAAGCATGCCGAGGTCGATGCCGACACCATCAACGCGGTGATCGAAGAGGGCGGCAAGTTCTGCGCCGAGGTGCTGGCGCCGCTGAACCTGAGCGGCGACCAGGAGGGCTGCACGCTCGACACCGCCACGCATGCCGTGCGCACGCCCAAGGGCTTCAAGGAGGCCTACGCCAAGTTCATGGAAGGCGGCTGGCCGTCGCTGTCGTCCGACCCGACTTACGGCGGGCAGGGCCTGCCGCACGTGGTGAACCAGTGCTTCTACGAGATGCTCAACTCGGCCAACCAGGCGTGGACCATGTATCCCGGCCTGGCACACGGCGCCTACGAGTGCCTGCACGCCCATGGCACCGACGAGCAGCGTGCGCTGTACCTGCCCAAGCTGGTGAGCGGCCAGTGGATCGGCACGATGTGCCTCACCGAAGCCCATTGCGGCACCGACCTCGGCATGCTGCGCACCAAGGCCGAGCCGCAGCCCGACGGCAGCTACAAGATCACCGGCAACAAGATCTTCATCAGCGGCGGCGAGAACGACCTGACCGAGAACATCGTGCACCTGGTGCTCGCTCGGCTGCCCGAGGCGCCCACGGGCAGCAAGGGCATCTCGCTGTTCGTGGTGCCCAAGTTCCTGCCCAAGGCCGACGGCACGCCCGGCGCGCGCAATCCGATCTATTGCACCGGGCTCGAGCACAAGATGGGTATCAACGCGAACGCCACCTGCCAGATCTCGCTCGACGCGGCCACCGGCTGGCTGGTGGGCGAGCCCAACAAGGGGCTGCCCGCGATGTTCGTGATGATGAACGCGGCGCGCATCGGCGTGGGCATGCAGGGCCTGGGCCTCACCGAGGTGGCCTACCAGAACGCGGTGGCCTACGCAAAAGACCGGCTGCAGATGCGCAGCCTCACCGGCCCCAAGGCGCCCGACAAGCCGGCCGACCCCATCATCGTGCACCCCGACGTGCGCAAGATGCTGCTCACCGCGCGCGCGTTTGCCGAGGGCGGCCGCGCGCTGGCGATGTTCACCACGCTGCAGATCGACAAGATGCTCGGCAGCGACGACGCCGACGAGCGCAAGCAGGCCGAAGACACCGTGGCGCTGCTGACGCCGATCGTCAAGGCGTTTCTCACCGACAACGCCTGGCTCGCCACCAGCGCCTGCATGCAGGTGTTCGGCGGACATGGCTACATCAAGGAATCGGGCATGGAGCAGTTCGTGCGCGACTCCCGCATCAACATGATCTACGAGGGCACGAACACCGTGCAGTCGCTGGATCTGCTGGGCCGCAAGGTGCTGGGCGACAACGGCGCCAAGCTCAAGGCCTTCGGCAAGCAGATCGCCGCGTTCGTGGAGGACGAAGGCACCGACGAGGCGATGCAGGAGTTCGTGAACCCGCTCGCCGACCTGGGCGACAAGGTCACCAAGCTCACCACCGAGCTCGGCATGAAGGCCTTCGGCAATGCCGACGAGGTGGGCGCCGCGGCGGTGGACTACCTGCGCGTGGTGGGCCACCTGGTGTTCGCCTACTTCTGGGCGCGCATGGCCAAGATCGCGCTCGCCAAGAAGGATTCGGGCGACCCGTTCTACACCGCCAAGCTCGCCACCGCGCGCTTCTACTTCGCCAAGCTGCTGCCCGAGACGGCGATGCTGATCCGCAGCGCACGCGCCGGCGTGAAGCCGCTGATGGAGATGGACGAGGCGCTGTTCTGATCCAACAATGTGGCCCCACGACCACCACGCTAGGAGACACCCATGAAACACCTGATCGCAGCCCTTGCGCTGGCGGCCGCGGGCGCGGCCGTGCAGGCCCAGACCTCACCGGTCGGCCTGTGGAAGACGATCGACGACGACGGCAAGACCGAGAAGTCGCTGGTGCGCATCGTCGAGGCCGGCGGCGCGCTGGTGGGCAAGATCGAGAAGATCTTCGACGCCAGCAAGCAGGACTCCAAGTGCGACAAGTGCACCGACGAGCGCAAGGACAAGCCGGTGCTCGGCATGGTGATCCTGCAGAACCTGCGCCAGGATGCCGACGACAAGGAAAGCTGGTCGGGCGGCGAGGTGCTCGACCCCAACAACGGCAAGAGCTACAAGGCCAAGATCAAGCCGATCGAAGGCGGCAAGCAGCTGCAGATGCGCGGCTACATCGGCCCCTTCTTCCGCACGCAGGTGTGGCAGCGCGTCGAGTGACGCGCGAATCTTTCTCGGAGTTCGCATGAATCGATTTCCCGTGCGCAAGGTCGCCGTGCTCGGCGCCGGCGTGATGGGCGCGCAGATCGCCGCCCACCTGGTCAACGTGAAGGTGCCGGTCGTGTTGTTCGACCTGGCGGCGAAGGA
>JAEUPI010000022.1 GCA_016790175.1 Burkholderiaceae bacterium
TAGAGATCGCGGATCGCGGCGCGGTTGTCGTTGTAGACCGCGATGCTCGCGTTCAGCTCGGCATCGGTGATCGGCTTGCCGCGCAGCTTGCCGAGATCCTGCCGCAGGATGTCCATCTCCTGCATGTAGAAGCGGCCGCCGATCTCGTCTTCGTAGTTCTGCGGCACGTCGATGTAGCGGACGTATTTGTCCTTGAACAGCATCTGCCACATGCCCGAGAGATTGCGGATCACGTCGCAGATGCTCGGAAACAGCATGCCGTCGAGCATGTCGAGCCGGCCCGTGAGGCCCAGCTCGATGGTCGAGCGCGGGATGCGGCAGATGTAGCTCTGGTAGTAGGCGTCGCCCTGGATCACCTCGAGCGCGTCGCCGCCGCCGAGAATGCCCACCGGCAGCATGCCGGCGGCATGGATGATCTCGCGCGGCACGTACACCGGCATGTAGCCGATGGCCTTGCGGCCGGGCGCGGCGGCCTTCCATTGCTTGACGGCGTTGAAATCCAGGTCTTCGAACAGCGCCTCGCAGCGCTGCACGATGGCCTGCACCGGGTTGATCGCCATGGCGACGTCGGGCTTGCTCATCAACGATGCTCCCACTGGGGTTTGCGCTTGGCCATGAAGGCCACCAGGCCTTCGTTGGCGTCGCGGGTCTTCATCAGGCGTTGGAGGTACAGCGCCTCCACCTCGGCGAGGCGGCGCCGCACGTCGTGCCGCATCGGGCCGCGCGCGGCCGGCATCGCGCAGGCGAGCGCTGCGGCGCTCTTGTCGGCCAGGTGATGCTGTGCGTAGGCGAGCGCGGCGATCTCGGGATCGTCGGCCACCGTGTGCACGAGGCCGATCGCGTGTGCGGCTTTGGCGTCGAGCGAGCGGCCCGAGTACAGCAGGTCTTCGGCCGCGATCAGGCTCATGCGATAGGGCAGCAGCACCGAGGCCGCCGGCGCGAACACGCCGAGCTTCATCTCCGGCTGCGCGAACTGCGCGTCGGGCGCGGCGAAGATCGGCCCGCCGGCCAGCGCCACCTCGAGCCCGCCGCCGAGGCATTGCCCCTTCACGGCGGTGAGGATAGTCACCGGAAACTCCACCATCGCGACGATCAGCGCATGCAGCGACGCCAGCATCTGCGCGCACTGCGCGGGCAGGTGCTCCTCGACGCTGGCGCCGAAGCTGAAATGCGGGCCTTCGTGGTCAAGCAGCACCGCGCGCAGACCCGGCTTGGCGGCATAGGCCACCAGCGCACCGTGCAGCGCGGCGATCATCTCGGCATCGACGATGTTGGCCTTGGGCCGCGCCAGCCGCAGCCGCAGCACGGCGCCGTCGAGGTCGAGCCAGTCTTTCAATGGCGCGGCCATTGCGGCGGGCTCAGCGCTTGGCCTTCGGCTGGATCTCGTCGTGCAGGCTGCCCACCCAGCTCTGCCCCGCCGCCAGCTTCTGCCGCAACGCGATGAAGTCGACCTCGCGATCGTCCTTGCTGCCCTCGTTGAACGCGGTGAATCCCGAGCGGGCCTCGGTCATCATGTTCAGCGCGAGCCAGGCGCGCGAGTTCTCCTTGTTGCGGTTCCAGGCGTCGAGCTTGGGCTTGCGCAGCTCTTCGATCGTCTTGGTGGTGCAGTCGGGGAAGGTGAGCAGCATCTTGGCGCACAGCTCCTCGACCCTGGCGTCGAGCATCGAGAGATCCACCGTGCCCTTCTTCAGCAGCGCCTTGCCGGCCTCGAGCTCGGCGCCCGTCTTGGGCTCGCCGTACACGTTGCGGCCGAACTCGTCGACCATGCGCTGGGTCTCGACCGTCGGGTTCGCAATGAACTTGCCGTCGACCTTGAGCGCCGGCACCACGTCGGTCAGCACGCCCATCTGGTAGGCCTTGTGCGCGCTGAACGGCTCGCAGAGCACGCAGGCCGCCATCGCCCGCTCGGCACCCACCACCACCGGCAGGAAGTCGGTGGCGCCGCCGATCGGCGCCGAACCGTGCTTGGGGCCGGCCTGGCCAAAGCGCGCCAGATCCTGCGCGACGCTGAAGTCGCAGGCCATGCCGATCTCCTGCCCGCCGCCGATGCGCATGCCGTTCACGCGGCAGATCACCGGCTTGTCGCAGGCGAGGATGGCGCTCACCATGTCGTTGAACAGGCGCATGTACTGCCGGTACTCCTGCGGATGGCCGGCGTAGTACTCGGCGTACTCCTTGGTGTTGCCGCCGGTGCAGAAGGCCTTGTCGCCGGTGCCGGTGAAGACCACGCAGTTCACCGAGCGGTCGTTGCTCGCCGCGCGCATGGCCAGGATCACGCCCTTGACCATGTCGGTGGTGTAGCTGTTGAACTGGCTCGGGTTGTCGAGCGTGATCCAGGTGTTGTATAGGCCGTCGGCCACCTGGCCGCCCGGCAACCGCGCGGGGCGCTTCTCGACGCGTACGCCGGGCTTGCTGGTGTCGTCCACCAGGTCGTGGTTCTTGAAGTCGCGCATCGGCTTCGGTGCGGCTGCGCGAGCGGCGGGTGCGTTCATGCGGTCTCCTGTGTGGCGGGTCGGCGGCCGGGGTGGGTGCGTCGCCGGCCGGGCTAATTGTGGTATTGCAGTACCGAAATACCCTTTTGAGCGCATTCTGGTCCGCTGCGCAGCGCTTTCTTTGATGCAAATCAGATGCGCGGGCCCTCGCTGCCGGTTCACTGACGGCCACGCCATTCACGACAACCCAACCAGGAGGCAAGGCACATGGCTGCAGCCATCCAGTCCCCATCGGCGCCATCGGCCGCATCGGCGTCGGGGCTTTCGATCGCCCTGGCCGGCAGCGGCGGCAGCGGGGTGATGACCGCCGGCACGCTGCTGCTGCAGGCCGCCGCCGACGCCGGGCTCTACGGCCTGATGGTGCGCACCAGCGGCCCGCAGATCCGCGGCGGCGAGGCGGCGGCGCTGATCCGCCTGTCGTCCACGCCTACGCAGTCGCTCGACGACGGCTTTCACATGCTGCTCGCGCTCGACTGGCAGAACATGTTCCGCTTCGCCGACGAGATCCCGCTCAAGCCCGGCGCGGTGCTGATCGGCGATACCGACGAAGGCGAGGCGCCCGAGGTGTTCAAGGCGCAGGCCGCACGCGTGGCCACGCTGCCGCTGAAGAAGACGGCCAAGTCCATCCCCGGCAGCTGGATCAACATGCTGGCGCTGGGCCTGGCCGGCGCCTGGGCCGGGCTGCCGGCCGCGGCGCTCGAAGGCGCACTCAAGGCCTCGTGGAAACGCGGCGCCGACGCGCTGCAGCCCAACCTCGCCGCGCTGCACCGCGGCATCGAGGCGGCGGCCGACTTTCCGAACCCGGCCGCGCTGGCGGCCCGGCCCGGCGCCGGTGCCGGCCGCTGGCTCATCAGCGGCAACGAGGCGGCGGGTTTCGGCGCCATACGCGGCGGTGTGCGCTTCGTGGCGGCGTACCCCATCACGCCGGCCACCGAGCTGCTCGAGTGGATGGCCCCGGCGCTCACCAAGGTCGGCGGCTCGCTGCTGCAGGCCGAAGACGAGCTGGCCTCGGTGAACATGATCGTCGGCTCCAGCTTCGGCGGCGTGCCCTCGCTCACCGCCACCGCCGGCCCCGGCCTGGCGCTGATGACCGAAGGCATCGGCCTGGCCGTGACCGCCGAGGTGCCGATCGTGGTGGTCGACGTGATGCGCGGGGGACCCTCCACCGGCATACCGGCCAAGAGCGAGCAGAGCGACCTGAGCTACGCGGTGAACGGCCTGCACGGCGACGCGCCGCGCATCGTGGTGGCGCCGAGCTCGATCGGCGACTGCCTGGGCGCCACGCAATGGGCGGTGCAGCTGGCCGAAGGCCTGCAGACCGCGGCCATCGTGCTCAGCGACCAGTTCATGGGCCAGTCGCGCGCCATCATCGACGCACCGCCGCGCGACGAGGCCACGATCGCCAGACGTCTGGTGGCCGAAGCCAACACGCCGGACTTCAAGCGCTACCGCGACACGGCGAGCGGCGTGAGCCCGATGGCCATACCCGGCACGCCGGGCATCACCTACACCGCCGACGGGCTCGAGCACACCGAGGTCGGCGTGCCCAGCAGCCAGGCCAAGGACCATCGCGTGCAGCTCGACAAACGCGAGCGCAAGCTGATGCAGCACGACTACGGCCCGCGCTGGGCCGACGTGGAAGGCGAGGGCGAGGTGGCGGTGGTGACCTTCGGCTCGGCCTCGGGCCCGGTGCGCGAGGCGGTGCAACGCCTGGCCGCGCAGGGCCTGAGCGTCAAGCTGATCGTGATGCGGCTGCTGGCGCCGATCCAGCCGCACCTGTTCGACCAGACGCTGCTGGGCGTGCGTCAGGTCCTGGTCGTGGAGCAGAACCATGGCGCCCAGCTCTACCGCTACCTGCGCGCGATGCTCGATCTGCCGGGCGAAGCGAAGAGCTTTCACAAGCCCGGCCCGCTGCCACTGCGGCCCGACGAGCTGGCGAGCTGGATCGCCGCGCAGGCCGGCGCACTGGAGGAGGCCACCGCATGAACGACATGACCCAACCCGCGCCGCTCACACCGGCCAGCTACAAGAGCGGCACCAAACCCATCTGGTGCCCCGGCTGCGGCGACTACACCGTGCTCAACGGCGTGCTCAAGGCGCTCGCGATCATTGGAAAACCCCCGCACGAGGTGGCCGTGGTCTCCGGCATCGGCTGCAGCAGCCGCATACCGGCCTACACCAGCTGCTACGGCTTTCATGGCGTGCACGGCCGCTCGCTGGCCGCGGCCACCGGGCTCAAGCTGGCGCGGCCCGACCTGACCGTGCTGGTGGCCGGCGGCGACGGCGACGGCTACTCGATCGGCGGCAACCACTTTCTGCATGCCTGCCGGCGCAACGTGGACCTCACCTACATCGTGATGGACAACCACGTGTACGGCATGACCAAGGGCCAGGCCTCGCCCACCACCGAGCCCGACTGGGACAACAAGCTCTCGCCCGGTGGCACGGGGGTGCGATCGTTCCACCCGCTGGTGATCGCGCTCGCCTCGGGCGCCAACTTCGTGGCGCGCGCGTTCTCGGGCGACCAGAACGGCACCGCCGAGATCATTGCGCAGGGCATCCGGCACCCGGGCTTCTCGTTCATCGAGATCCTGAGCCCTTGCGTGACCTTCCGCCCCGAGCAGCGCGAGTGGAAGAACCACGTGCACAAGGCGGCGGTGGAGCCCACCGACGACCCGGCCCGCGCCGCGCGCCGCATCATGACCGACGACGGCTTCAACCTCGGCGTGCTCTACGCCGGCAACCGCACCCCCTACCACCCCGTGGCGCACACCCCGGCGGCCGACGCCGTGCACGCGCTCGAAAGGGAGTTCCAGCTATGAGCCACGACCCCAAGCACCCGCAGACGCTCGAAGAGTTCATGGCCCAGGCGCTGGTGATGGAGCGCGAGGCCGCGCAGCGCTACAACGACCTGGCCGACGCCATGGAAACCCACAACAACCGCGACGTGGCCAAGATGTTCCGCACCATGGCCGGCTACGAGGCCAAGCATGCGCAGGCCATCATGGACGAGATGGGCTGGGTGGAGGCGCCCGGCATGCCCACCGGCGCCTGGCCGAGCATGGAGCCGCCCGAGAACGTGCCGCACGACGAGGTGCACTACCTGATGCACCCGTGGCACGCGCTGCAGCTCGCGCTCGCCGCCGAGGAACGCGCGCGCGACTTCTTCGACCAACTGGCCCAGGTGGCCACCACCGACTCGATCCGCCGCGCGGCGCTGGAGCTGCGCGACGAAGAGGTGGAACACGTCGGCCTGGTACAGGCCTGGCTGGCCAAGGTGCCCAAGCCGGCGGACGACTGGCACAACGACCCCGATCCGCCACGCCACATCGATTGACCGCACACAACGCCACAACCCGAACAACGAGGAGACACCCCCCATGCAGATCCTGCACCCGGCGGGCTGGGATAAACCCATCGGCTACAGCAACGGCATCGCGGTGGAGGGCGGCAAGCTCGTCTTCATTGCCGGGCAGGTGGGCTGGAACGAGAAGCAGGTGTTCGAGAGCGAACACATCGCCCCGCAGTTCGACCAGGCGCTCGCCAACGTGCTGGCCGTGCTGGCCGAGGCCGGCGGCAAGCCGGGCGACATCTGCCGCATGACAGCCTATTGCTGCGACAAACCCGCCTACATGGCCGCGCGCGCCGAGCTCGGCGCCATCTGGCGCAAGCACATGGGCAAGCACTTTCCGGCGATGAGCATGATCTTCGTGGTCGACCTGCTGGACAGCCCGGGCAAGATCGAGCTCGAGGCCACGGCGGTGGTGGGCGGGCGGTAGGCGGCCGGGCGCTGGCGGCGACGCGACGACGGCTCGAGCCCCACGGCGGGGCTTGACGGGCCGCACCCACCGGGCGACATTGCGGTCGGGTGGGGGAGAAGGGCGACCGACTTGGATACGAACTCGTGCGGCCAAATTTAGGTCGCCCATTGTGCTGGCGCGGTGCGGGGGCAAAGCGCGGAACATCCAGTCCGATCAAAGACTTCGGCGGGGTATCGCTGGCGTCGGACAAGGACATTGGGCAGATGCGACTGATCGGTCGCGCTCTGTCCATTTAACGTTGAGCCAAGCCGCTGCGCGGCAGAAGCGTGCGTGAGGGGGTTGGTCTAGCTGCTTGCACACGCTGATGCCGAATCT
>JAEUPI010000030.1 GCA_016790175.1 Burkholderiaceae bacterium
GCTTTCGTGCGCGCGGCGGCGATCGAGGCGTCGCTGCCGTAGTGCTGCGGCCGGCGACCCAGGATGCGGTGCCACGACTCGGCCGGCAGCAGGCCCGGCGCATAGGCCACGTGGCAGCTGCCGCATTCCTGCACATACAGCGGCAGCATCGGCCCGCTTGGGCGCAGGTCATCGGCACGCACGCCCACGGCGGCCGCCAGCGCCGCAGCGGCGACAACGACCTTCATGACAAGACGGATGGAGGAGTTCATCTCGGGTTCCCTGGGGTTGCGGTCATGGCTTGAGCGACATCAGCCAGGCCAGCACATCGGCCTTCTCGCCCGGCGCGCATTCGCGGCCGAGCACGTCGTTGCAGTTGCGGCGAAACCATTTCTCCACCTTGGCCGGGTCGGTGAAGCGCTCGGCGTTGGCCGCCGGTGCCAGCGCGCCGATCGGCTTGCCGGTGGAGGCATGCTTGCCGCCGCCGGTGGGCGTGGCACCGTGGCAGGTGGCGCAACTCCATTCGCGGCCGTGGGTGGTATTGAAGAAGGCCCTGCCGCGCTCGGCGGTTGCCGCGGAGCCGGCCTGGCGGCTGTAGCCGGCAAGCAGTTCATTCGCGGTGGTGGCACCCGCCACGCCGGCCTGCACGGCCAGTGCGACTGCGAGCAAGGGGGTCAGGATGTGGCGTGTCATCGTGGATCTCCTGTTGACCGCAATGATTCGCGGGGCGGCTTAGCGCAGTCTTAAGATCCCATTGACCTGGAACCACTGATATCGAGTCGATGCCGATGACGCAACGGATGACGATCACCTGGTGCGCGATGACAACCATCGCGCTCGCGACCTTGGCGTCGCCTGCAGCGGCCCAGGTGCCGCCGAGCGCTGCCGAGGTGGCCCAGTTCGGCGCGCTGCACGCCGCCGCGCACCGCGGCGATCCGCAGCGCCTGGCGGCCGCACTCGCGGCCGGTGCGGCCATCAACGGCCGCGACCGTCATGGCCGTACTGCGGTCCACGTGGCCACGTTCGCGCGTCAGCGCGACGCGATTCGCGCCCTGGTGAAGGCCGGCGCCGACCTCTCGCTGCTCGAGAACGACCGCTACGACGCGGTGACGATCGCCGCGGTGGCCGACGACGAAGCCACGCTGGCGCTGCTGCTCGAGCTCGGCGCGAGCGCGAAGCTCACGACCAGCCGCTACGACGGCACGGCTTTGATCGCCGCTGCGCACCTGGGCCACGACGGCGTGGTGCGCCAGCTCATCAAGGCCGGCGCGCCGCTGGACCATGTGAACAACCTGCACTGGACGGCAACAATCGAGGCCGTGGTGCTCGGGGACGGCGGCCCGCGCCACCAGGCCACGCTGAAGGCGCTGGTGGATGCCGGCGCCAACCTCGCGTTGACCGACCGCTCGGGCAAGACGGCGCTCGACCTCGCGCGCAGCCGCGGATTCGACGCGATGGTGCGCATCCTGGAGGCGGCGACGCCGAGACGCTGATCCGGCCATCGGTGGCCACGGTTCAAGGCGCTGACGGCGGTCAACCGCGATTGACCTGAGGCAAGGCAGCATCGCGTACCGTGCTCGGAGTGCGGGTCTGTGGCACCTGGGTTGCAGACCGCGCCGTGCCGCAAGCTCAGCATCGATCTCGAATGAAGCCTCGCACACGACGTCTGGCCGCTGCAGTTGCAGCAGCGGTTGTCTTGTTCGCCGCCGGAGCGATCTACCTGCGTTTCGGACGAGCGGTGGAGTTGCCTGTCGTCGAGGCAACGGGCGGACGCGTCGCGGTGCAGGTGGTCGGGCCCGGCAGCGTTCAGGCGCGCGTGCCGGTGACGATGAGTGCGCGCATCACCGCCACGGTGGCGCAGATGAATGCCGACGTTGGCGATGTCGTCAAGCGCGGCCAGCTGTTGGCACTGCTCGACGACCGGGATCTCGCTGCGCGCCGCGGCGTGGTCGGCGGACAGCAACTCTCATTGACGCGCAACATCGAGGCCGCGCGCGCGGCGGTGGCCAAGGCTGAGGCCGAGCTGGCGCTTGCGCGAAGCCGGCAGCAGCGCGACGCTGAGTTGCTGCGCACAGGATTCGTTTCGCAGGCCGCGCTCGACGCGTCGGATACCGGGCTGCGGGCGGCACAGGCCGGCCTTGACAACGCGCGTGCGGCCCAGGCGGCGCGCGAGGCCGATGCCATGGCGCTGTCGCACGAGGCGCGCTATTCGGAGGCGATGCTGTCGTTCACCCGCATCATGGCTCCGATGGACGCGGTGGTCATCGCGCGTCTGGTCGAGCCGGGAACCACGGTGGTTCCCGGCGCGGCCCTGCTGCGCCTCGTCGATCCAATGTCGCTGTGGGTCGCGATGCGCGTCGACGAATCGGTGCTCGGCCGCGTGCAGACCGGCCAGTCGGCGAGCATCCGCTTGCGCACTGGCGAGGTTGCCGCCGGCAAGGTCGCGCGCATCATGCGGCAGTCGGACGCTGCGACGCGCGAGCTGGAGGTCGACGTGGCGTTCGAAGTGCTGCCGGCGCGGCTGGCGATCGACCAGGAGGCCGAGGTGACCGTGCACACCGGCGATGCGACCGGCGTCGTGGTGCCACTCGCGGCGCTGACGCGAGACCGCGACGGCACCCAGGGCGTGCTCATGATCGATGGCGATCGCACACGCTTTCGCGCGGTGCAGACCGGCCACGCCGACGCGAAGCATGTGCTCATCGCCAAGGGGTTGACCGCCGGCGAGCGCATCGTCGCGCAGGCCGCCGACGTGAAGGCCGGCGTTCGCGTCAAGCTGCCGACAGGCGCCGTCAGCCGCTGAGCGCGCGAGGCCGGCGATGGATCTCGCGGTCAAGGACATACGCCGCCATCTCGGCAAGTTCGTCGCCACGATCGCCGGCGTGGCCATGCTGCTGGCGATCGTGCTGGTGATGAACGGTATCTACCAGGGAAACATCGCCGACGGCGTCTGGCTGATCGACCACACCGCGACCGATCTGTGGGTCGTCGAGCGCGGTCGTGGCGGGCCGTTCAACGAAAGCTCGCGACTGCCGCAGGACAGCTACAAGAGCGTCGCCGCGACGCCCGGCGTGGCGAAGGCCAGCCCGCTCGCGATCTATGCCGCCCAACGCGAGATCGGCGGAAAGAGTCAGCAGTTCACGATCATCGGCTACGACGTGTTCGGCGGCCTGGGCGGCCCTAAGCGCATCGTGCGTGGGCGCGCCATCGCGGCGCCCCACTACGAGCTGGTGGCCGACCGCAAGCTCGGCCTTGCGCTCGGCGACGAGGTGACGCTGGCCACGCACAGCTACACCGTGGTCGGCATCACGCAGGGTGCGGTCGACTCGGGTGGCAATCCGCTGGTGTATCTCTCGCTGCCCGACGCGCAGGAGGTGCAGTTTCAGCAGGACAACCGCGCGTTGGTGGCATCGCGCTCCGGCAGCCTGAAACGGCTGGAACGTGCGGGTTACGGTTCCGAGCAGGCGAGCCGGCTGCTGCCGCTGCTGTCGCCGTCGACCGACACGATCAACGCGGTGCTGGTCAGGCTCGCACCGGGCGCCGATGCCGCGCAGGTCGCGCAGCACGTCCGCGACTGGCTGTATTTCAACGTCTACACCAGCGACGAGGAGCGCGCGCTGATGCTCGAGGGCCGGCTCGCCCGCATGTCGGCGGTGCTGGGCCTGTTTCGCGCGTTGCTGATCATCGTGTCGATCGTGATCATCGCGCTGATCATCTACGTGTTGACGATCGAGAAGATCAAGTCGATCGCGACATTGAAACTGATCGGTGCGTCCAACGGGGTGATCGTGCGCCTGATCATGGAGCAGTCGATGGCGCTGACGCTGGCGAGCTTCGCGCTGGCGTATGCGCTGCGCGAAGCCATCGCGCCGGGTTTTCCGCGCAGCCTGGCCTTCCTGGCCCACGAGACCGCGATCACCTTCGCCGTGATGCTGGTGGGCGGCGTCGTCGCCAGCGGGATGGCGATCTGGCATGCGTTGCGCACGCCGCCACAACTGGCGCTGGGTGGGTGACATGTCTGCCGTCGTCGACGTCGAGCGCGTCTCCAAGACCTTTGGCAGCGGCGAGCTGGCGGTGCAGGCTCTTAAACCCTGTTCGTTCAGCGTCCGGGCCGGCGAACTGGTGGCGCTGCTCGGTCCCAGCGGCTCGGGCAAGAGCACGCTTCTGCTGTCGATCAGCCTGATCCTCGAGCCGACTGCAGGGCGCATCGTCGTCAACGGGCAGGAGATCTACAACAACGGCTGGACCGGCGTCGACGAACGCGCCTTTCGCCGGCGCAACATCGGTTTCATCTTCCAGCAGCACAACCTGATCCCGTTTCTCACCGCGCTGGAGAACGTGGCATTGGCGATGCAACTCAACGGCACGCCGCGGCGCGAGGCCGCGCGCCGCGCGAAGGAACTGCTCGGCTACCTGGAGATCGCGCACCGTGCCGATTCGCTGCCGGCCAACCTCTCCGGCGGCGAACAGCAGCGCGTCGCGATCGGCCGTGCATTGGCCAACGAGCCACCGCTGATCCTGGCCGACGAGCCGACCGCGGCGCTCGACACCGAGCGCGGCAGCAAGGTGATGTCGCTGCTGCGCCAGATCGCTCGCGAGCGCCGCTCGGCGGTGATCACGGTGACGCACGACCATCGGATGATCGAGGGCTTCGACACCGTCTACCAACTGGATGATGGGCGACTGACCCGTGTGGACAGCACCGTGGCTCTATCGGCGCACTGATCAGTCCCCCACAGTCGCCAGCTCGACCCAGGCTATCAGCCCGCCGCCGTCGCGCCGATCGAGGCCGACGCTCCAGCCGTTTGCGTGCGCGAGCTGGCGCACGATCGCCAGGCCGAGGCCGAAGCCGCCGGCGATCGGCTTGGCTGCGCCCGCGATGCGATGGAACGGTCGGAACGCCACAGTCAGCTGGTCCTGCGGAATGCCCGGGCCGCGGTCGAGCACGGCGATGCGCAGCCGCGCAGCTGCGCCCGGTGCGATCGGCGGCAGCGCCTCGCCGCGCAGCTCGATGGGGCCCGGCGCGTAGCGCAGGGCGTTGCCAAGCAGGTTGTCGAGGACGCGTGCCAGCATCCCAGGTGCCGCGCGTGCGCGGAGATCGCGCGCGCAGTGCACCTCCAGCGTCGCGCCCGCGGCCGTGGCCGCGCCGCGGTGCACCTCGGCGCGGGCCTCGAGCCAGGCGCACAGCTCGAGGTCCTGCGCTGCTTCAGGGTGCAGGCCGCGGGCGATGTCGAGCAACTGACCGATCAGCTGGTTCATCTCGTCGATGTCGCGCTCCAGCCGCAGCAGCAGCGCCGGCTCGGGCTTCAGCGTGAGCATCTCGATCGCAAGACGCATGCGCGCCAGCGGCGTTCGCAGGTCGTGCGACAGGCCGGCGAACAGCGTCGTGCGCGCGTCGCTGTACTCGCGCAACTGAACGGCCATCCGGTTGAAATGTCGTGCCAGGTCGGCCAGCTCGCGCGGCCCGGTCTCTGGCAGCAGATCCGGCTGTGCGCCATTGGCAAGCCTGGCTGCTGCGTCCTCAAAGCGCGAAATGGGCTGCGCGATGCGTCGCGCCAGCCACCAGGCCATCGCGGCTATCAGCAGTGTGCCGACGGCAAGCGCAATCGCCAGCGCGCCGAACGGGTTGGTCTGCATGCGACCGCTGTCGAAGCCCACACCGATCGATCGGCCGCCCGCGGGAACCGCGATCCACAACCAGTCGGCGCCGTCGGCCGCATGCTCGCGCGCGAAATAGGCTTCGTTGCCGAGCCGACGCTCGAACGCGAGCTCGAGGAAGCGGATGTAGAAGCCATGGCGAAATCCCGTGTCTGGCGCCGGCTGCATGTCGGGGCGCAGCGCGATCTGGTGGGTGCTCGCCAGTTCGCTCTCGAACACCGGGCGTGTCGGCGGCGGCAGCTCGGCCCAGGTCTGCGCCGAAAGCACCATCAGTCCCGCCAGATCGTCGGCCGCGCGCTGGGCCATCGGCAACATCACGAACCACAGCACCGCCGCCACCGTGACGAGTTCGACCGTGATGAAGAACCCGGCCAGCCAGCGCGCGTACACACGCACCAGGCTGCCAGGCCTGGACGTCTCCGGCATCAGGCCGACTCGCCGAGGGGATTGAACAGATAACCCTCGCCACGCACGGTGCGTATGTAGACGGGGCGCGATGGATCGGTCTCGATCTTGCGCCGCAGCCGCGTCACTCGGACATCGATGCTGCGATCGAAGGCGTCGCGTTCGTAGCCCTTGAGGCGGTCAATCAGGTTGTCGCGCGACAACACGCGGTTCGGGTGTTCGACGAAGAGGCGCAACAGCTCGATCTCGCCGCTGGAGACGGACACCTCGGCACCGTCACGCGTCAGCCGCCAGGCACGGGTGTCGAGCGAAAACGGGCCGAAGCGGTGCACGTGATTCGGCGCTGCGGCGGCGCCTGCGCCGGATCCGCGCGCGCGACGCAGCAGCGCGCGCAGCCGCGCCAGCAACTCGCGCGGGCTGAACGGTTTGGGCAGGTAGTCATCGGCGCCGACTTCGAGTCCGACGACACGGTCGATCTCTTCACCACGCGCCGACAGCATCAGGATCGGCAGGTCCGAGCTCCGGCGCAGTTCGCGCGCCAGCGTCAATCCGTCTTCGCCGGGCAGCATCAGGTCCAGCACGACCGCGTCCGGCAGAGCGCTCGCGATGCGCTCGCGCATCTGGGTGCCATCGACCGCCGAATCGACGACGAAGCCGCTGGCCGTCAGGTAGTCGGTCAGCAGTCCGCGCAGGGCCTCGTCGTCGTCGACGACCAGGATACGTTGCGGTGTGGCCGTGTTCATAGCGGCGCAGATTATCGGCCCCGGCCATTCGGTTGCCGTGATGAAACGCAGCGTAACGGAGCGACACGCGGCGCGCCGCGCGCGACATCGCGTCGCAACGGGCGACACGCACGATGCATGTCATGTCGACCTGCCACACGCCTTCGCTAGCCGAGCATGCATGCCCGTGGCGGCATAAGCGTCTGCTGGCGCTGTGCGTTGCCGCGGTACTCGACGCCGGCGTCGTGCATGCCGAGGGCACAAAGGAGGCACCGGCGTCGCTGAACCTGTCGCTGCCGCGCGATGCGGTGGTGGGGGCGTCTGGTCCGACCGGGTCAAAGTCCGATGCCCGCGACGCTGGCCGACCCTACGGCAGCGGCTACGAGGCACGCGGCCTGGGTGTTGACAGGGCCGAGGCGGCATCGGCGCCCGCGGGCGCGGCGTCGAGCGAGCGGCCTGCGCCGAGTTGGCGCATGAACACGCCGGCACCAGGTGCAGGCACACAGCGTGCCGCACATGGCGGTGGCAGGCCAGCGCGCGGCGGACGACGCTGAATCCGCAGAAGACGAGGGCATGAACAATGAATACCAGGTACCCGGCCATCGCGAGGACAGTGGTCCTGCTGCTGTCGACCGGCGCAGCGGTCTACCTTGCAGGATGCGGCGGCGGCGAAGTCACAACGGTCGCGCCGAGCGCAGCGGCGGCAGATGCTGCATCGACGCCGCTGTTCGAGGCCGCTCGGGTCAGCGACCCGTCGTCGGCATTGTCGGCAGAGGAGGCAACGAGTCTGGCCTTCATGCGCGAGGAGGAGAAGCTCGCGCGCGACGTGTACTCGGCAATGGCCGCGCTGTGGGGTGCGCAGGTCTTCGACCGCATCGGCGCGAGCGAGCAGGCCCATATGGATGCAGTAAAGCAACTGCTTTCGCGGTACGGCCTGGCCGACCCGGCGGCCACGACGCCCGCGGGTCAGTTCGTCAACCGGTCGCTGCAATCGCTGTTCGACACGCTGATTGCGGCGGGTGGCGCGAGCCTGATCGACGCGCTGGTTGTCGGCGCCGAGATCGAAGAACTCGACATCCGGGATCTGCGCACGATCGGCACGCGGACCGACAACGCCGATCTGCTGCAGGTCTACAGCAATCTGGAGCGGGGATCGCGCAACCACCTGCGCGCATTTGCCGAACAGTTGCTGCAGCGCGGCGTGACCTACACGCCGAAGCACATCACCCAGGCTGAGTACGACGCAATCGTCGGCTCGCCGCAGGAGAAGCAGTCATTCACTTTCCACCCACCCACAGGAGGTATTCAATGACACGCACATCGATGATCACCTGGGCCGTCGGCGCCGGTCTGGCGCTGGCTGCCACGGCTGGCGCTTGGGCTCAGACGCAGCCGCAGTCGCAGAACCAGACCCAGGCGCGTGCCGAGGCGCAGGAACGCATCATCTACGGCAACCAGCTGATGACGCCGCAAGAGCGCAACGAGTACCGGCAACGCATGCGCGAGCTGAAGACGCTGGAAGAGCGCGAGCAGTTTCGCAAGGAACATCACGCCAAGATGCAGGAACGCGCGAAAGAGCGCGGCGTCAAGCTGCCCGACGAGCCGCCGGCACGCGGCGCTGGCGCAGGTGCCCGTGGCGGCGCCGGTGTCGGGCCCGGTGCCGGGGCGGGTCCGCGTGGCGGCCGGCCCTGAGCACCGCGACGCGCAAGCCGGAATCTGTTTGATTTCACATTGAAGACGAAAGGAGTCTGAACATGACGAGCAGCAAATTGACACGTGCGGCGGCTGCTGTACTCAGCGCGCTGGCGCTGGCCGTTGGCGCTTCGGCGCTCGCCCAGGGCGGCGGTGGCGGCGGTGGTGGCGGGGGCGGCGGTGGGGCTGGCGGCGGCGGTGGCGCCGGTGCGGGGGCTGGCGGGCCCGGCGGCGCCGGTGCGGGTGGGCCGTCGCCATCCGGTCAAACGATGTCGCAGCAGCAGGCGTCGATGCAGTCTCGCGACCAGGCGCGAGCGCTGGAACAAGCCATGGTGCAGACGCGCTCGCAACTGAAGATGCAGGACGAGGCCCTGACGCAAACGCGCAACCAGACGCGCACGCAGGAGCAGGCATTGAGTCGTACGCGCGATCAGCTGAAGGTGCAGGAGCAGCTGCTGACGCGCACGCGCGAGCAGATCCAGCTGCACCAGGCAGCGAAGCAGCAGGTCCGCGACCAGCTCAAGAGCCAGGAGCAGGCGCAGGCCAAGACGCTGGAGCAACTGAAGGCACAGGAGCAGGCGCAGTCGAAGACCCTCGACCAACTGAAGGCGCAGGACCAGACGCAGACCCAGACCCGCGATCAGCTCAAGTCGCAGGACCAGATCCAGGCTCAAACGCGCGACCAGCTGCAATCGCAGTAGCAGTGGCGAGAAGGCGGGTGGTGGGCAAAGCACGCAGCTTCACCGCCGGCTCAACTCTGCCTGAAACTCGAGAGCGCCTTCGGATCGAGCCCGCTGATCCGAAGGTGCTCGAGTTTGATCCAGCCACGCTTCTCGAAACCGCGCAGCAGCCGGCTGGCGAACACGCGCGCAGCCGCAGATTTGGCGCGATGATGAAAATGCAGGCGGCCGCACCCAGGCGATGAACAGGTTCGCGATCGACCGCGCGCACGGACCGGGCCATGCCCGATGGCCCGCCGGGACCCGCACCATGGCTCCTCTCGGGCGATGCCGCTGCCGGCGCTGCGCGGCACGATGGCCATCACCGCAACCTCAACGAGCGCCGCCATGCAGCCCACCATGCTTCCCGACGTTCCCGCGACCGCACCCGAGCGGATCGCGCCCGATACCTGGCTGATCCCCAACCTGGCCCCGGCCGGCGACGGCGGGTTCCTGCCCGCCAACTCGATGGTCATCCGCGGCCGCGAGCCGGTGATCGTCGATACCGGCGCACCCGTGCACCGCGAGCAGTGGCTCGAGAAAGTGTTCTCGGTGGTCGAGCCCGAGGACGTGCGCTGGGTCTTCCTCTCCCACGACGACGGCGACCACACCGGGGCGCTGTTCGACGTGCTCGAGCGCTGCCCGAAGGCCACGCTGGTGACCAACTTCTTCAGCGTCGAGCGCCTGAAGATCGAGAAGCCGGCCCTGCCGCTGGCGCGCATGCGCTGGGTCGAACCCGGCGGCAGCTTCGACGCCGGCGACCGCGTGCTGAAGCTGTTCCGCCCGCCGGTGTTCGACGGCCCGACCTCGCGCGGCCTGTTCGATGCGAGCACCGGCGCGATGTGGATCGTCGACAGCTTCCCCTGCTTCACGCCGGGCCCGCTCGACGCCGACGACATGCCGCAGGAACTGCTGGCGCAGGTGATGCCGGCGCTGAGCAGCGCCATCTCGCCCTGGCACGCCTGGCTGGACCCCGCCGCCTACATGCGCCATGTCGATGCGGTGGAGGCCCTGGGCGCGCGCACGGTGGCCTCGGCGCATGGCCCGGTGCTGCGCGGCGAGCGGCTCGACGACGCGTTCGACCGGCTGCGCGCGCTGGCCGGCATGCCGATCATTCCGACGCCGGGCCAGGAGCTGCTCGACACGCTGCTCGCACCGACGCTGGCCGAAGCTGGATGAGAGGCCCGGAG
>JAEUPI010000051.1 GCA_016790175.1 Burkholderiaceae bacterium
CAGCGCGCCGTCGGCCTCGGGCAGCAGGCCGTGCGGCCGGCTCGGCACCGGCACCGCATGCTTCACGCGCATCGCGAGTGCCGACCAATCAACCTCGAGCACGCCGACCTGATGGGCATCGCCCTCGGCCGGGCCGCGCCACGCCGCACCGATGGCCAGCGTGTCGGCATCGCCGCCGAGCGGGTGCGCGAGCCCGTTGCCCGCAAGCGCGAACCCGTTACCCGCATGCGCGGGGCCGAAGATTCCGGCGGCCGCCGCAACCAGAAACCGCCTGCGATCGATCATCGTCGCGCTCCTCAATAGAAGAGATAGGCCACGGTGAACTGCAGCGTGCGCGGCTTGCCGGGCACATAGTGGCCGCGGTAGACGTATTCGGCGTAATGCTTGTTCGTCACGTTGGTGAGGTTGGCCTTGTAGACCAGATCGCCCAGCGTGTACTCGGCCATCAGGTCGGCAGTGATGTATTTCGCCGCCCAGATCGGCGAGTTCTCCGGCAGCCCCACCGGGCGGTCGCCGCTCTTGGCGGTGAGGCCGCCGCCGACACGCCAGGCCGGCGTGAGCTTGTAGGTGGTCCAGATCGTGCCGCTGTGGCGGGGCGTCAGCCCCGGGCGCGACCCTTCCACCTCGGTGCCGGCAGCGCCGCTGGACTCGTCGACCCGGGCGGTCGGGATGAACGCGTACGACCCGTAAACCTCCCAGGCCGGCGTGATACGGCCGCTCAAGTCGAACTCGATGCCGGCCGCATGGCGCTTGCCCGAGAGCACGTAGTTGCAGGCGTCGACCGATTCGCTGTCGCGGTTGCGTTCGTTGAACTTTGTCGAGTGGAACAGGGCCACGCGCGTGCTCAGGCGACCGGCCGCCCATTCGTGCTTGGCGCCGAGCTCGATGTTGCGGCTCTTCTCCGGCGCCGAATTCGACGTGCCGGGGTCGTACTGGTAGGTGTCGCCCGAGGTGTTGAACGAGGTGCCGTACGACAGGTGGTAGCTCTGCGTGTCGCTGGGCTGGAACAACACGCCGACGCGTTCGCTCCACAGCGAATCGCTGCGCGCGAAGCGGGTGTCGGCAGGCGTGAAGCAGGGGTTGGCCACCGGCGGGTTGCCGGTGGTGGCCTGGCCCTGCTGGGCGATGGCGTGGTAGTCGCCGTGAAACTTGTCCCAGCGCACGCCGGCCAGCAGCTTCCACTGGGGGCTCAGGCGCAGCAGATCCTGCGCGTAGAGGCCGAGCGCCTTGGCGTCGAACGTGCGGTTCTTGTTGGCGATGCGCAGCTGCTCGTTGACCGAGGCGCCGTCGTCCGGCGTGCCGACCGTGGTGGTCGCCTTGGTCAGCGTCACGCCGGTGGGCAGCGCGAAGGCGAAGTTGTCGAAGGTCTCGTGCGCGGCGTCGACGCCCGCCTGCACGCTGTGCTCCAGGCCGAGCCACTGGTGCTTGCCCGCGTAGTCGCTCTGCAGATAGCGCGTGTCCATGTCCATCTTCTTGTTGTTGCTGCCGCGGGTGAGTCGCGTCGCATCGCCGAAGGTGTCGCTGTTGATCGCCAGGCCGCCCGGCTGCTGCGCCGCGGCCGCGAAGCGCACGGCGCTGGCGCGCTGGTCGCGGCGATAGTTGGCGATGCGGGCCTGGGTCTTGAGCTCCGACTCATTGCCGAAGCGGTGCACATGGCTGCCCTGCCACTGCGTGGTGCCGGTGTGGTTGAAGTCGCTGGCCATGCCGTAATAGTTCTTCGGATCGGTGGGCCACTGGTAGTTGCCGCCGTTGTTGGGGCCGGGGGTGAGCCAGGGCAATCCATAGTGGATGCCGTTGTCGTTCTGCAGATAGTAGGCACCAACCGCAAACTCGTCGCGCGTGCCGATGCCCCAGCGGAAAGTCGGCGCGATGCCGACCTTGTCGAGCGGAACGCCCCAGTTGTCGGCTCCGGTGTTCATCACGTTGACGCGCAGCGCGGCATCCTGGCCGGTGGCGAAGTTGAAGTCGCCGGTGGCGCGAAGGTAGTTGCCCGAGCCCATCGTCACCGCCACCTCGTGCTGCGTCATCAGCCGCGGCATCTTGCTCACCTGGTTGACCGCGCCGCCGGTCGAGCCGCGGCCGAACAGCAGCGACGCCGAGCCGCGCAGCAGTTCCAGCCGGTCCCAGTTGAAGCTGTCGCGCTCGTAGAAGGCCGGGTCGCGCATGCCGTCGATGAAGATGTCGCCGGTGCTCTGCAGCGAGAAGCCGCGCAGGCGGATATCTTCCTCGCCGCCTTCGGCCGCCTGGAAGCTGATGCCGGCGGTGTTCTTCAGCGCCTCTTTCAGAGTGTCCTGGCTGCGATCGTCGAGCAGCTTCTCGGTCACCACCGTCACCGACTGCGGAATGTCGCGCAGCGGCTGGTTGCCCTTGCCGATGCCGCTGGTGGTCGCACGCACGCTGTCCTTGCCGGCGGTCTCGGCAGGGGCCGTCGCGCGCACGGTGGGCATCACGGTGTCCGGCGTCGACGTGACCGCCGTGCCGGTCGCCGGTGCGGGGGTCGGTGCCGGAGCAGGTGGCGTCTGCGCCTGGGCCCAGCCGCCGAGTGAGGCACCCGCGAGCAGCACGACGAGCGGGCGCAGCACCGGTGCGCGGACCGGGCGCGTGGATCGACGTGGTGATGCGAAAGGGTGGTGGAGCGGTTTCATGGGCTTCTGGACTCCTTTTTGGCAACAGCGGGGCCACGCGCGGCGTGCGCAGCACGCCGGCGGGGTTCTTCAGGATGGGTGGAGCGTCAGCGCGGCGGTTCGGGCTCGCTGACGAAACCGATCTTCGTCAGACCGGCGCGCGCGGCGTCGGCCAGCGTCTCGGCCACGTGGCGGTAGGCGGCCGACTGGTCGGCGCGCAGATGCACCTCGGGCTGCGGTGTGCGTGTGCCTGCAGCCGCGAATCGGCGGGCGGCCTCGTCGCGACTCACCGGCTCGCCGTTCCAGAAACGTGCACCGGCGGCATCGATCGCGAACTCGATCTTGTCGGGTCGGAGTTCGTTGACCCGCGAATCGGCTTTCGGCAGATCGAGCTTCACGGCATGGGTGAGCAGCGGCGCGGTCACGATGAAGATCACCAGCAGCACCAGCATCACGTCGATCAACGGCACCATGTTGATGTCGTTCATCGGTGCGGCGGCCGACTTGCGGTCGAACGAGGCGAAGGCCATGGTCGAGTGCTCCGTGTCAGACGGCTTCGCGCGCCACGGCGCGCAGCGGTGGCTGCGTTGCCGCAACATGCGGTGCCGGTGCGGCGCTGGCCTTCAGGCTGGTGCCGGTGGTCAGAAAGGTGAGCAGCTCGAACGCGAAGGCATCGAGCCGCGCGCCCTGCACGCGGTTGCCGCGCGTGATCGCGTTGTAGGCCACCACCGCGGGAATGGCCACCGCGAGGCCGATGCCGGTCATGATCAACGCCTCGCCCACCGGGCCGGCCACCTTGTCGAGCGTGCCGGCGCCGCTCATGCCGATGGCCACCAGCGCGTGATAGACGCCCCAGACGGTGCCGAACAGCCCGACGAACGGCGCTGTCGCGCCGACCGTGGCCAGCGCGGTGAGGCCGCCTTCCATGCGCATGGTTTCCTCGTCGAGCACCTTCTTGATCGTGCGGGTGACGAAGTCCTGCGCGGTGCCGG
>JAEUPI010000061.1 GCA_016790175.1 Burkholderiaceae bacterium
TTGGCGATGCCGGCCTCCTCGGCCACGAAGCCCCGTGTGCGCAGGATCGCGCCCACCAGGCCCGAACCCGAGCGCACGTGGCGGCCGACCATCACGTTCTCGAGCGCCGTCATCTCGGGAAACAGGCGGATGTTCTGGAACGTGCGCGCGATGCCGGCCTTGGCCACCTCGTGCACCGCCGTCGGCTTGTAGGGTCTGCCGCCGAGCATGAAGCTGCCCGAGTCGGGCGTGTACAGACCCGTGATGACGTTGAAGAACGTCGTCTTGCCGGCGCCGTTGGGACCGATCAGCCCGTACACCTGCCCGGGCTGGATCGAGATGCCCACGTCGGACAGCGCCTGCACGCCGCCGAAGCGCTTGGACGCCCCCTTGACCTCGAGAACTGCGTCGGCCATGGTCCGAGCCCTCCGTCCTCAGGCCGCCGCCGGCGCGGCCTTGCCGTGCTCGGGTTGGGGCCACAGGCCGCGCGGGCGGGCCAGCATGATCGCGATCATCGCCAGCGCGATCAGCAGCTGGCGCAGGATGGCGGCGTCGAGCCGGCCGCCGGTGAGCATCTGCAGGTCGAGCTCGCCCGAGATCCAGCGCAGCACCTCCGGCAGCCCGGCCAGCAGCAGCGCACCGAGGATCACGCCCGGGATGTGCCCGATGCCGCCGAGCACGACCATCGCCACCACCATGATCGATTCCTGCAGCGAGAACGACTCGGGCGAGATGAAGCTCTGGAAGGTGGCGAACAGCACGCCCGACACGCCGCCGAAGGTGGCGCCCATGCCGAACGCGAGCAGCTTGAGGTTGCGGGTGTTGATGCCCATCGCCTTGGCGGCAACCTCGTCTTCGCGGATCGCCATCCACGCACGGCCGACGCGCGATCGCTCGAGCCGGTAGCAGATCACGACGCTGATCACGACGATGATCAGGAACAGGTAGTAGTACTTGGTGACCGACGAGATCTCGTAGCCGAACAGCGAGCCGGTCTTGCCGAAGTCCAGCCCGAGCAGCGGGATCTTGAAGCTGTCGATCTGCAGCAGACCCTTCGGGCCGTTGGTGATGTTCACCGGCGCGTCGAGGTTGTTCAGGAACACCCGGATGATCTCGCCGAAGCCGAGCGTCACGATCGCCAGATAGTCGCCGCGCAGCTTGAGCGTCGGCGCACCGAGCAACATGCCGGCCATGCCGGCGATTGCCGCGCCGAGCGGAATGACAACCCAGATCGGCGTGTGCAGGCCGTTCGGGAACAGCGCCTTGATGGCCGGGAAGGTCTCGGCCAGGTGCGGCGACGCCAGCAGGCCGAACATGTAGGCGCCGACCGCGTAGAACGCGATGTAGCCCAGGTCCAGCAGGCCGGCGTAACCCACCACGATGTTCAGGCCCAGCGCCAGCAGCACGTACAGCAGCGCGAAGTCGATGATGCGCACCCAGAAGTTGCCGGCCGCCTGCGCCACCAGCGGCAGCACCAGCAGCGCGAGCGCGGCGAGCAGGAAGACGACGAGCTTGTTCTTCATCCCGATGTCTCCCGCCGCCTCAGGCGCGATCGGCCACGCGCTCGCCGAGCAGGCCCTGCGGCCGCACCGTGAGCACGAGGATCAGCACGATGAACGCGAAGATGTCCTGGTAGTGACTGCCGAGCACGCCGCCGGTGAGCGCGCCGATGTACCCGGCCCCCAAGGCCTCGATCAGCCCGAGCAGCACGCCACCCACGACCGCGCCGGCCAAGTTGCCGATACCGCCGAACACGGCGGCGGTAAACGCCTTCAGTCCCGGCAGGAAGCCCATCGTGTGCTGCACCGAGCCGTAGTTGGCTGCCCACATCACGCCGGCCAGCGCAGCAAGTGCCGCTCCGATGATGAAGGTGGCCGAGATCACCATGTCGGGCCGCACGCCCATCAGGGCTGCGACGCGCGGGTTCTCGGCGGTGGCGCGCATTGCGCGGCCGAGCTTGGTGCGGTTGACGAGCCACATCAGGCCCAGCAGCGTGACCACCGTGGCGCCGAGGATCAGGATCTGCGTGACGTTGATGACCGCCCCCCCGATGTGGAACGGCTCCGACGGCAGCAGGATCGGGAACGGCTTGTAGTTGGGCTTCCAGATGATCATCGCCAGCGTCTGCAGCAGCAGGCTCATGCCCATGGCCGTGATCAGCGGCGCCAGGCGCGGCGCGTTGCGCAGCGGCCGGTAGGCGATCTTCTCGATCGAGAAATTCAGCGCCGCGCACACCACGATCGCGGCGATGAGCGAGATCAGCAGCAGCAGCCAGCCGGGCAGCCCAGCGCCGGCGAGCACGGTCACGACCGTCCAGCTGGTCAGCGCGCCCACCATCAGCACCTCGCCGTGAGCGAAGTTGATCAGGTTGATGATGCCGTAGACCATCGTGTAGCCCAGCGCGACCAGCGCGTACACGCTGCCCAGCACCAACCCGTTGATGATCTGCTGGGTAAGGATGTCCATCGAGGCGATCTCCTGGGCCAGGGCAAGTGCGGCCGGCCTGCCGGCCCCGTGCCTTGTGTCTTCGCTTGACTTCGGCGTCGGGTTCTGGGTGCCCGAGCCAGCGGGACGGCGCTGTCCGGGCGCGAATTGTAGGCAGCCCCCCGCATCGGCAGAGGGCGGGCTTACACGGCTGGCGCGGCCGCCCGGTCCGTGCAACCACGCACCGGCGACAGCAGCGCCGATATCAATCAGCCAAGCACGTCTCGTGCCGGCACCCAGGGCAGGCCGAGACTGCGCCCGACGGCCTCGTGCGTGAGCCGACCTTCGTGCACGCTCAATCCGTGGCTCAGGTGCGCATCGTCACGGCAGGCCTTGCGCCAACCCTTGGCGGCCAGTGCCAGCGTAAACGGCAGCGTCGCGTTGTTCAGCGCCCAGGTGGAGGTTCGGGGCACCGCACCGGGCATGTTGGCGACGCAGTAGTGCACCACGCCGTCGACCACATAGGTCGGATCGGCATGCGTGGTCGGCCGCGAGGTCTCGAAGCAGCCGCCCTGGTCGATCGCCACGTCGACGAGCACGGCGCCCGGTTGCATGCGCGCGATCTGCGCATGCGTGAGCAGCCTCGGTGCCGCGGCGCCGGGCACCAGCACGGCCCCGATCACCAGGTCGGACTGCAGCGCGGCGCGCTCGACTTCGTGCGACGAGGCATAGAGCAGCCGCACGCGGCCGCCGAACAGATCGTCGAGTTCGCGCAGGCGAGCGAGCGACTTGTCGAGCACGGTGACCTCGGCGCCGATGCCCACGGCCATCTTCGCAGCATGGGTGCCGACCACGCCGCCGCCGAACACCGTCACATGCCCCGGCGCCACGCCCGGCACTCCGCCGAGCAGCACTCCGCGCCCACCGGACGGTTTCTGCAGCGCCACCGCGCCCACCTGCACCGACATGCGGCCCGCCACCTCGCTCATCGGCGCCAGCAGCGGTAGGCGTCCATGCTCGTCGGTGATCGTCTCGTAGGCGATCGCGGTGCAGCCCGAGGCGAGCAGGCCCTCGGTCTGCGGCCGGTCGGGCGCCAGGTGGAGGTAGGTGAAGAGCACCTGGCCCCGACGCAGGCGCGCGATCTCCTGCGGCTGCGGCTCCTTGACCTTGACGATCAATTCACCCGTCTCGAACACGGCCGCCGCATCGGACAGCACCCGTGCGCCGGCGGCCTGGTACTCGGCATCGCTGCAGCCGATGCCGGCGCCCGTGCCGGCCTGGACGACGACCTCATGGCCGTGAGCCACCAGTTCATGCACCGCCGGCGGCGTGAGGCCGGCGCGGTTCTCCTGCGGCTTGATTTCCTTCGGGACGCCGATGCGCATCGGAGTGCCTCCAGCGGATGGTGATCAGTGACGGAGGCAGATCTTGCGCGTCAAGCGCTCGAAGAAGTTGCGAGGATCGCACCCCGAAAACCCCCAGGCTGCGCAAGAATCTTGCTTGGACTGCTCCCGCATCGAAGGAGACTTGCACAATGAACCCGTCAATCCCTCGACTGGACCGGATCGACCGCCGCCTGCTCGCACGCCTGCAGGCCGACGGCCGCATCAGCAACACCGATCTGGCGCAGGAGGTCGGGCTTTCGCAGTCGGCCTGCCTGCGCCGCGTGCAGAGTCTCCAGAAGGCCGGCGTGATCGAAGGCTACGGCGCCTTGTTGAATCCGGCGGCGCTCGGCAAGTCGGAGACGGTGTTCATCGAGATCACGCTCAGCAGCCAGAGCGAGCAGGCGCTCGATGCGTTCGAGCGCGCAGCCGCGGCCAGCCCGGACATTCTCGAATGCCACCTGATGGCCGGCGACTACGACTACCTGCTGCGTGTGGCGGTCGCCGACGCGGCCGACTACGAGCGGCTGCACCGCAAGCAGCTGGCTGCATTTCCCTTCGTGGCGCGCATCCGTTCGCACTTCGCCCTGCGCCAGGTGTCCCGTCGCAAGGGCGTCACGGTGTGAGGGTCTGACGGCCTGACGACCCGTGAGCCGGCAATCTACTCGTTCGACCTGCCGCTGTCGCGCGCACGCGCATTGGCCGCACGCAGCTCGGCCAGGCGCTCGGCGATGCGGATCTCGAGACCTCGTGGCGCAGGCCGGTACCACTGCGGATCGTCGATGCCGTCGGGCAGATAGCGTTCGCCGGCCGCGAAGCCGCCCTCCTCGTCGTGCGCATAGCGATAGCCCTCGCCGTAGCCCAGCCCCTTCATCAGTCGCGTCGGCGCGTTGCGCAGGTGCATGGGCACCGCTCGCGTGCCGTCCTGCGCGATGAAGGCGCGCACGGTGCTCCACGCGACATAGGTCGCATTGGACTTCGGCGCGATGCTGAGATAGACCACTGCCTGCGCCAATGCGAGTTCGCCTTCCGGGCTGCCGAGCCGCTCGTAGACCTCGGCAGCGTCGAGCGCCAGCCGCAGCCCGCGCGGATCGGCCAGCCCGATGTCCTCGCTGGCCATGCGCAGCACGCGCCGCGCCACGTAACGCGGATCGACTCCACCATCGAGCATGCGCGCGAGCCAGTAGAGCGCCGCGTCGGGATCCGAGCCGCGCACCGCCTTGTGAAGCGCCGAGATCGTGTCGTAGAACTGCTCGCCGCTCTTGTCGTAGCGGCGCAGCATCTCGCCCAGCGCACGCTCGAGCGCGGGTTCGTCCAATTCGAAGGCCTCACCAGCGGTGTCGGCCAACGCTTCGTAGGCATTGAGCAGCCGCCGCGCATCGCCATCGGCATAGGCGATCAGGCGCTCGCGAGCCGGCGGCGTGAGCGGCGGCGTCGGCATCGCCCCACGCGCACGATCGAGCAGCAGCGAAAGCTCGGACTCGTCGAGCGGCTTGAGCACATGCACGGCCGCGCGCGACAGCAGTGCCGAGTTCACCTCGAACGACGGGTTCTCGGTGGTGGCGCCGATGAAGGTGAACAGCCCCGATTCGACGTGCGGCAGAAAGGCGTCCTGCTGCGCCTTGTTGAACCGGTGCACCTCGTCGACGAACACGATCGTCGCGCGCCCGGCTTTGCGCGCGGCGCGTGCGCGCTCGACGGCGTCGCGTATGTCCTTCACACCCGAGAGCACGGCCGAAAGCACGATGAACTGCGCGTCGAACGCACCCGCCACCAGGCGCGCCAGCGTCGTCTTGCCCACGCCGGGCGGACCCCACAGGATCATCGAATGCAGCCGGCCCGATTCGAACGCCACGCGCAACGGACGGCCCGGATCGAGCAGATGGCGCTGGCCGATCACCTCGTCCAGCGTGCGCGGCCGAAGCCGTTCCGCGAGCGGCGCGTCGGCCGGCGGCGCAGCAGTGGGCGCGGGGTCGGCCTCGGACTCGAACAGCGATTCCTGCGGCTCCATGCGCGGCATTGTGGCAGCCGCCTGCCCGGCCACGCGTGGCGGCAATGAGGGCTACTGCTGGATCACGTCGGCGCCCTTCGGCGGCGAGAACCGAAACGCATCGTCGGCGAAGCGCACGTTCGATTCGACCGCAGTGAAGCGCAGCTGCGAGCGCTGGCCGAAGGTGTCGACGATCTCCAGCGCCGCCAGTTGCGCACCCGCGAAGCCGACGCGAATGGTCTGGATCGAGCCTTCCTTGCTGCGCGGCACCGCCTGCGCCCATTGCAGGCCGTCGCTGGCGGCCTGCGCCTTGAGGTCGAATTCCTTGTCGATCGCCGCGCCCGCGAGCAGCGCGGCGGGCGTGGTGCCGAGCGCGCCGGCCATCGGCCGCACGGTGACCTGATTCAGGTCCACGTCGTAGAGCCAGACCTTCTGCCCGTCGGCCACGATCTGCTGCTCGAACGGCTTGTCGTAGACGAATCGGAAGCGGTCGGGCCGAGCGAACTCGAAGCGGCCCGACGACTGCTTCTTGCGCACGCCGTCGGGCGAGGTGACCACCTGGGTGAATTGCGCCCTCGCCGATTGCACGTCGCGCGCGAAAGCGCGCAGCGCGTCCACGCCATCGGAGCGCGCCACGCCGGCGCCGAGCGTCAGCAGTCCGGCCGCCAGCAGTGTCTTCATTCCTCGCGTTTCGGAACGAGGATGTCCCGGTTGCCGTTGCTCGCCATCGAGCTTACGAGTCCGGCATTCTCCATTTGTTCCAGCAGCCGTGCGGCGCGGTTGTAGCCGATGCGCAGGTGGCGCTGCACCAGCGAGATCGACGCCCGCCGATGCTGCAGCACGATGGAAACGGCCTGGTCATACATCGGGTCGGCTTCGGCGTCGGCCCCGCCCAGGCCGCCTTCGATCGCCGCCGCCGCATCGCCTTCGAGCGTGCCGCCCTCGAGAATGCCCTCGATGTAGTTCGGCTCGCCCTGCTGGCGCAGGTAGTCGACCACACGGTGCACCTCCTCGTCGGAGACGAACGCACCGTGCACGCGCACCGGCAGTCCGGTGCCGGGCGGCAGGTACAGCATGTCGCCTTGGCCCAGCAGCGCCTCGGCGCCCATCTGGTCGAGGATGGTGCGGCTGTCGATCTTGCTCGACACCTGGAACGCGATGCGCGTGGGGATGTTGGCCTTGATGAGACCGGTGATCACGTCCACGCTCGGGCGCTGCGTCGCGAGGATCAGGTGGATGCCGGCCGCGCGCGCCTTCTGCGCCAGGCGGGCGATCAGTTCCTCGATCTTCTTGCCGACCACCATCATCAGGTCGGCCAGTTCGTCGATCACCACCACCAGATGCGGCAACCGCTCGAGCGGCTCGGGCGATTCCGGTGTCAGGCTGAACGGGTTGGGAATCAGCTCCTTGCGTTCGGCGGCCTCGGCGATCTTGCGGTTGTAGCCCGAGAGATTGCGCACGCCGAGCTTGCTCATCAGGCGGTAGCGCCGGTCCATCTCGCCGACGCACCAGGTCAGCGCGTTGGACGCCTGCTTCATGTCGGTGACCACCGGGCACAGCAGGTGCGGAATGCCCTCGTAGACGCTCATCTCGAGCATCTTGGGGTCGATCAGGATCAGGCGCACGTCGCGCGCCTCGGCCTTGTAGAGCAGGCTGAGGATCATCGCGTTGATGCCCACGCTCTTGCCCGAGCCGGTGGTGCCGGCCACCAGCAGGTGCGGCATCTTCGCGAGGTCGGCCACCACCGGGTTGCCGACGATGTCCTTGCCCAGTCCGAGCGTGATCTGCGAGGCCGCGTCGTTGTAGACCTCGGAGCCGAGGATCTCGGCCAGGCGGATCGTCTGGCGCTTGGCGTTGGGCAGCTCCAGCGCCATGAAGTTCTTGCCGGGGATGGTCTCGACCACGCGGATGCTCACCAGCGACAACGAACGCGCCAGGTCCTTCGCGAGGTTGACCACCTGCGCGCCCTTGACGCCGATGGCGGGTTCGATCTCGTAGCGCGTGATCACCGGGCCGGGCGACGCGGCCACCACGCGCACGTCGACTCCGAAATCCTTGAGCTTCTTCTCGATCAGCCGGCTGGTCATCTCCAGCGACTCGGGCGTCACCGTCTCCAGGCGGCCTGGCGCGGCGTCGAGCAGGTCCACCTGCGGCAGCTTGGCATCGGCCAGCTCGCTGAACAGCGGCTTCTGCCGCTCCTTGGCCACGCGCTCGGACTTCGGAATCTCGACGACGGGCTTTTCGATGTGCAACGGCAGGTGCTCGTCGACGTCGACCCGGTCGCCGGCCACGAGTGACTCGCGCTCGCGCTGCGCCTCGAGGCCGATGCGAATGTCTTCGGCACGCTCCTGGGCTTCTTGGCGGCGCTCGCGCCAAGCATCGAACCACAGGCCGATGCGATCGGCAACGCCGAGCCACGAGAAACGCAGCGCCAGCGATACGCCCAGCACCAGCGCGGCGATCCACGCCACGCCAGACCCCGCGAATCCCAGCCAGCGCATCGAGAACGGCCCGAGCAACGCTCCGACCACGCCGCCCGCCTGACCGCCCGGCAGCTGCGCGTCGAACCGGTACAGGCGTGTCCACTCGAGCGCGCAGCTCGCCGCCATCAGCATCACGAGTCCGAGCCAGAACGCCGCACGTGAACCTGCGACCGGCTGGGGAGGCGCGCCGTGCGCGCGCAACCACCGTGCCAGCGCCGACAACCACAGGCGCAGTCCCACCAGCGGCAGCCACCATGCCGAGTAGCCGAACAGGAACAGCGCGATGTCCGACACCCACGCGCCCAGCTGGCCGGCCTTGTTGCGCACGGAATCGCTGGCACCGGTGGTCGAGAACGCCGGATCCCCGGCCTGGTGCGTCACCAGCGCCAGGAAGAGCAGCAACCACAGCACGCCGCCACCCACGAGGGCCAGCTTGCTGCGCCATGCGGTGGCGCCCTGCCCGCCCAGCGAGCCGGCTGCGGCGCCGTCTGCGCCCAGAGATCCCAGCGGAAACGTCATGCGCCAGATTGTGGCCGAGGGTCCCGATCGGGCGGCCCGCCGCAGCGGGCAACGATCTGCATCACTCGGTATGCAGGCGTTCCTTCAGGACCACGGAACCGTTCTCCTGCGTCTCGATGACGCCGCGTTCCTCGAGATCCTTCATCACGCGGCTGACCATCTCGCGCGATGCACCGACGACCTTGGCCATGTCCTGCCGCGAGACCTTGCTGCGGATGATCTTCACGCCGTCGACCTCCTCGGCCATCTCGAGCAGCGTGCGCGCCACGCGGCCGTACACGTCGAGCAGCGCCAGCGACTCGATCTGGCGGTCGGCATGACGCAAGCGGCGCACCAAGCCGCGCAGGATCGCGTACGACAGCGTCGAGTTCTCGGGCAGGCAGCGTGCGAAATCGGCACGACCGAGGATCAGCATGTCGGTCTGCACCTCGCAGCGCACGGTCGCGGAGTGCGCCTCGTTGTCGATCAGGCTCATCTCGCCCACGTAGTCGCCGGACTCCAGCACGGCGAGGATCACTTCGCGGCCGCGCGAATCCGATGTCAGCACGCGTGCCCGTCCGTTGAGCAGGATGTACAGCGCGTTGCTCTTGCGACCCTGCTCGACCACCAGCTCGCCGCGGCGGAAGCGGCGTTTGACCACGGCATCGGCCACGGCCTGGGCCTGTTCCACGGTGAGCATCGAAAACAACGGCACACGGCGGATCAGGTCGAGATTCGACAGCATCGACATCTTGGAGTCCCCTTCCTCTTTCGAATGGCTGGTGTGTTTTCGGTCCAGGCGAGCCCGGCCCCGGAACGCCGCCTCGAGGCCAAAGGCCGTCCGCGGCACGCAACAACCCCTCTATTGTGCCGATTGACAGGCCCATGACCAGCATTCGGCACCCCCATGGGACAATTGGCGTCGGCTGCGCGCGACGCCGCGCCTTCGGCAACAACGATCGAACATGAGCACGAACACCACACATGCCCGGGTGATGATCCTGGGCTCCGGCCCCGCCGGCTACACCGCGGCCGTGTATGCGGCACGCGCCAACCTGAAGCCCACGCTGATCACCGGCATGGCACAGGGCGGTCAGTTGATGACCACCACCGACGTCGACAACTGGCCGGCAGACGTGCACGGCGTGCAGGGACCCGATCTGATGCAGCGCTTCTTGCAGCATGCCGAGCGCTTCGCCACGAACATCGTGTTCGACCACATCAATGCCGTGAACCTGGCCCGTCGGCCGTTCGAACTGACCGGCGACAGCGGCCGCTATACCTGCGATGCCCTGATCATCGCCACCGGCGCCAGCGCCAAGTACCTCGGTCTGCCATCGGAGCAGGCCTTCATGGGCCGTGGCGTCAGCGGCTGTGCCACCTGCGACGGCTTCTTCTACAAGGCACAGGACGTCTGCGTCGTCGGCGGCGGCAACACCGCCGTCGAGGAGGCGCTGTACCTGGCCAACATCACGAGCAAGGTGCACCTGATCCACCGCCGCGACAAGTTCCGTGCCGAACCGATCATGGTCGACAAGCTGATGGAGCGCGTGAAGGAGGGCCGCATCGAGCTGCATCTGTACCACACCCTCGACGAGGTGCTGGGCGATGCCAGCGGCGTAACCGGCGTGCGGCTGAAATCGACGCAGAACGGCGCGACACGCGAGCTCGCCGTCAAGGGCTGTTTCGTCGCCATCGGGCATCAGCCGAACACCGACATCTTCAAGGGTCAGCTCGAGATGAAGGACGGCTATATCGTCACGCGATCCGGTCTGAGCGGCCTGGCCACGATGACCAGCGTGCCCGGCGTGTTTGCCGCCGGCGACGTGCAGGACCATGTCTACCGCCAGGCCATCACCTCGGCCGGCACCGGCTGCATGGCGGCGCTCGACGCCCAGCGCTTCCTGGAACAGTGACCCGACGCCGACCGCGGGCATCTGGCTATAATCCGCCCTTCGCCGCTTGCGGCGCCCCATTGCATTGAACGGAGCTGCGTCATGGCACGCGTCTGCCAAGTCACGGGCAAGCGCCCGATGGTGGGAAACAACGTCTCCCACGCCAACAACAAGACCAAGCGCCGCTGGCTGCCGAACCTGCAGTACCGCCGCTTCTGGCTCGAAAGCGAGAACCGCTGGGTGCGGCTGCGCGTCAGCAACGCGGCGCTGCGCCTGATCGACAAGGTCGGGATCGACCAGGTCGTGGCCGATTTGCGCCAGCGCGGCGAACTCTGACCCGCAAGGAGCCTGCACCATGGCCAAGAGCGCACGCGAGAAGATCAAGCTGGAATCCACCGCCGGTACCGGGCACTTCTACACCACCAACAAGAACAAGAAGACCACGCCCGACAAGATCGAGCTGATGAAGTTCGACCCCAAGGCACGCAAGCACGTGCTCTACAAAGAGACGAAGTTGAAGTGACGTAACCAGGAGAGAGGGCCCGCCTGCGGCGAGCCCTTTTTCGGAGGAGGGCCGCCCTGCGCGGCCCTTTTCACTGGCGGACTGGGCCCGCTGCGCGAGCCCCGTCTCCTTGTCCGCGCAGCGTCAGGCCTGCGCCGCCCTCAGGCGCAGAGCGAAATCCTGCAGCATCGCGATGCCGCTTTCCTCCGCCTTCTTGCACCAAGCCTGCAGTTCGGCCACCAGCTGCGGCGCCGACACGTTGGTGCGGGTCCACAGCAGCCGGAGCTCCTCGCGCATCGCCACCAGCTTGGCGAGCCTGGGGGCCTCGCACATCGCGCTGGCCAGCTTCGGCTTCACCTCGAGCGGGATCTTGTCGTCGTCACGATGCAGCCAGCGCCGCGCCAGACGCATGTTGGCCAGCCTGGCGCCGGTGGCTGCACCCTGCTCGCGCAGGTGTGCGAGCTCGGCGCCGCAGACTTGACGCAGCTGCTTGGCGTAGTGGGCCATGACCTCGTAGCGGTTGGCGATCAGCGCCTCCAGCGAGCGCGAATCGGCCTCGGCGCGAACATTGCCCAGTGCCAGTTTGGGCGGGGTCTTGCGCACCTTGGCCAGACCCAGGGTCTCCAGGGCGCGGATGTAGGCCCAGCCGATGTCGAACTCGTAGGGCTTGACCGACAGCTTGGCCGACGTCGGATAGGTGTGGTGGTTGTTGTGCAGTTCCTCGCCGCCGATGATCACGCCCCAGGGCGAGATGTTGGTCGAGGAATCGGGCGCCTCGAAATTACGGTAGCCCCAGTAGTGTCCGATGCCGTTGATGATGCCGGCCGCCGTGATCGGGATCCAAAGCATCTGCACCGCCCAGACCGTGGCCCCGATCGCGCCGAACAGCATCACATCGACGATCAGCAGCAGGCCCACGCCCTGCCACGAGAAACGGCTGTAGAGCTGGCGCTCGAGCCAGTCGTCGGGCGTGTTGTGGCCGTACTTGGAAAGCGTCTCGGCATTCTTCGCCTCGGCGCGGTAGAGCTCGGAGCCCTTCCAGAACACGGTCTCGATGCCCTTGGTGATCGGGCTGTGCGGATCGTCGACCGTTTCGCACTTGGCGTGGTGCTTGCGGTGGATCGCCACCCATTCCTTGGTGACCATGCCAGTGGTGAGCCACAGCCAGAAGCGGAAGAAGTGCGACGGGATCGCATGCAGCTCCAGCGCACGGTGGGCCTGTGCGCGGTGCAGGAAGATCGTCACCGACGCGATCGTGATGTGCGTCGTGATCAGCGTGAACAGCAGAATCTGCCACCAGGCTGCTTCGGCCAACAGGCCATTGGCGAGCCAGTCGATCACGGTGCCGAACACCACGGAGAGTTCATTCATTGACAAGCCTTTGGGTCCCGGACGTCGGGGTCGCCGGATTCTAGGGGAGCGTTACAAGTTGGCCACTGCGGGCAACGCGTAGGTTTCCCCGGGTTGATTCGCTTTATCGACTTGACTTAGAGCAGGATCAAGCCCGGCGCTGCCAGATTGCCGCGAAGAAACCGTCGGTTGCATGTCGATGCGGCCAGAGCCGCAGCTTCCTATCGACCACAAGTCCCGACACGTCGGCGATGTGGCGATGCAACACCTCGGCAGCACCCACCGGGCGGAAATCCGGCTGCGATCGGTCGAACATGGCGGCGACCTCCTCGTTCTCAAGCCGCAACAGGCTGCAGGTCGCATAGACCAGCCGCCCACCGGGCTTCAGCAAGCGTGCGGCCGAGGCGAGGATCGCGTCTTGTTGCCGGCGCAGGGCGGCAACGGTGTCGGGTGTCTGACGCCACTTCAGGTCGGGGTTGCGGCGCAAGGTGCCGAGCCCTGAGCACGGTGCATCCACGAGGACCCGGTCGATCTTCCCGGCCAGACGTTTGACGCGCTCGTCGCGCTCGTGGGCAATCTGCACCGGATGCACGTTGGACAGGCCGCTGCGCGACAGGCGCGGCTTCAATGCCTCGAGCCGGTGGCCGGAGGTGTCGAAGGCGTAGAGGCGGCCTGTGCTGCGCATCATCGCGCCGAGCGCCAGCGTCTTGCCGCCGGCGCCGGCGCAGAAATCCACCACCATCTCGCCGCGCCGGGGATCCACCAGCATCGCGAGCAACTGACTGCCCTCGTCCTGCACTTCGAACATGCCCTCCTTGAACAGCGGCAACCGGTTCACGGCCGGGCGACCCGCGATGCGCAGGCCCCAGGGCGAGTACGGCGTCGGCGCGGCGGCGATGCCCTCGCTCTGCAGCGCGATCCGCACGTCGTCGCGCCGGGCCTTCATCGTGTTCACGCGCAGGTCGAGCGGCGCCGATGACTGCAGCGATTCGGCCAGGGCCTGAAACTCCGGGTCACCGAGCTCGTGCCGCAGTGCCTCGGCCAGCCAGGTCGGCAGGTTGTGGCGCAGCTTGTCGGGCAGGCTGGCCAGGTCGACCGCCCGCACGGCCGCGAGCCACTCGCGCTCGTGCGGCTCGAGCGCCGACTGCAGTGAGCGCTCCTCGCCCTGCCAGCCCGCGATCGCCAGACGCCGCTCGAGCGGGCCGCTGCCGCTTTGTGCCAGATGCTGAAGTCGCAGGCGTTGACGCAGCACGGCGTACACGGTCTCGGCCAGCGCGTGCCGCTCGCGCGGCCCCAGCGCGCGCTGCTTCTGGAAGTAGGCGGAGACGATGCCGTCGGCGGGCGCGTCGAAGGTCAGCACCGCACGCAGCAGTTCGGTCGCGCGCTCGAGCAACGCGGCAGGCGGCATCGTGGACGTCGCCGCTACAGCAGCAGTTGCGGTTCGCCGTCGAGTTGATGCACGATCCGGCTCTCGATGCGCAGACGGTCGTTCACGAACCAGCGCACCGCGCGGGGATAGATCCTGTGCTCGGTGGCGAGCACGCGGGCCGCGAGCGCAACTTCGTCGTCGTCGTGCCGCACCGGCACCACCGACTGCATGACGATCGGGCCATGGTCGAGGTCGGCCGTCACGAAGTGCACCGTGGCCCCGCTCGCCTTGCAGCCGGCCTCCAGTGCACGGCGATGCGTGTGCAGCCCGGGAAACGCGGGCAGCAGCGACGGGTGGATGTTCATCATGCGGCCTTCGTAGCGGCGGACGAAGCCGGCGCCGAGAATGCGCATGAATCCGGCCAGCACCACCAGATCCGCACCGTGATGATCGATGCGTGCGGCCAGTGCTTCGTCGAACGCTTCGCGATCGGCGAAGGCCTTGTGTTCGACGGCCTCGGTCGCGATGCCATGCGACGCGGCCCAGCGCAACCCCGCCGCCTTCACGGTGTTGGCGATCACGGCCACCACCTGTGCGGGCCAGGACTCGGCGCGGCAGGCATTGACGATCGCCTCCATGTTGGAGCCGCGGCCCGAGATCAGGATGACGATGCGTTTCATGGGCGTCGAACGAGGCGCGAGAGTGTACGTCTGCGAGAATCGCGGCCTTCGTCGACACACACCGACTCGCCATGCGCTCCCGCGTCCTCTCCGGCATGCGCCCCACCGGGGCCATGCACCTCGGCCACTACCACGGCGCATTGAAGAACTGGGTGCGCCTGCAGGACCAGCACGACTGCTTCTATTTCGTGGCCGACTGGCATGCGCTGACCACGCACTACGAGGACCGCGAAGTCATCGAGCAGAGCGTCTATGAGATGGTGATCGACTGGCTCGCCGCCGGCCTGGACCCCGAGAAGTGCACGATCTTCATCCAGAGCCGCCTGCCCGAACACGCCGAGCTGTTCACGCTGCTGGCCATGGGCACGCCGCTGGGCTGGCTCGAGCGCGTGCCGACCTACAAGGACCAGATGGACAAGCTGAAGGACCGCGATCTCGCGACCTACGGCTTCCTCGGCTACCCGCTGCTGCAGGCCGCCGACATCCTGATCTACAAGGCCACCTATGTGCCGGTCGGCGAAGACCAGGCCTCGCATGTGGAGCTGACGCGCGAGGTCGCGCGGCGTTTCAACCACCTTTATGGCCGCATGGGCGATTTCGAGCAGAAGGTGGCGGCCGCACTCGCGCGCCTGCCCAAGGACGACCAGCGCTACTACGACAAGCAGCGCAAGGCCTTCGGTGAAACCGGTTCGGCCGAGGCCTGGAGCAAGGGCGAAGGCGTCGTGCGGCGCGCCGCCGCGGCCATCGACGGCTGGACCAGCGACGAGACCGAACTGCTGCTCGGCCACCTGCGCGGCAGCGGCAAGACGATCCTGGTCGAGCCGCAGGCGCTGCACACCGAGGTGCTGCGCCTGCCAGGCCTGGACGGCAGCAAGATGAGCAAGAGCTACGGCAACGCGGTGCTGATGCGCGATGCGCCGGCCGAGGTGACCCGGAAGATCCGCGGCATGACCACCGACCCCGCGCGCGTGCGGCGTACCGATCCCGGCGACCCCGAGAAGTGCCCGGTCTGGGACTTCCACAAGGTCTACAGCAACGACGCGACGAGAGATTGGGTCGTCAAGGGCTGCAAGAGCGCCGGCATCGGCTGCCTCGACTGCAAACAGCCGGTGATCGATGCGGTGCTCGCCGAGCAGAAGCCTTGGCACGAGCGCGCCGCGGCGCTGACGGCCGACCCGAAGAAGGTGCACTGGATCGTCGAGATGGGCACCGAGCGCGCACGCACGGTGGCCAAGTCGACGATGAAGGACGTGCGCGACGCCATGGGTCTTGCCTACTAGGACATCTCACCCCCGCTTCGCACGGCTGCGCATCGTCCCTTCCTGCACGCGCAGCTTCCACTCGCGCCGCTGTTCGCGCTGCTCCAGCGCATTCATCGCGTCGCGCCGGGCCTCGCGCTGCAGCTTGTGGAAATTGCGCACGCGTTCAGCCGGCAGCGACTCGCGCACCGCGCAGCCCGGTTCTTCGCGATGCCGGCAGTTGCGGAACCGGCAGCGCAGCGCGGCAGTGGCCACATCATCGAAGGCGACGTTGAGCACGTCGGCATCGTCGGCGTCCAGGCGCAACGCGCGCAGACCCGGCGTGTCGATCACGCAGGCGCCGGCCAGCGTGCGCCGCAGGGTGCGCGCCGTCGTCGTGTGCCGGCCCCGACCGTCGTCGGCGCGGCTCGCGCCGGTGCGCTGCTGTTCGTCGCCGCACAAGGTGTTGGTGAGCGTGCTCTTGCCGGCGCCGCTGGAGCCCAGCAGCACCAGCGTCTGACCGCGCCCGAGCCAGGGTTGCAGCAGCTGCGCGGCAACGCCCTCGCGCGCGTCGAGCGCCAGCAGCGCAACGGCGGTACCGATCGCCTCGCGTGCCTGTTCGCTGCGCCGCGCCAAGGTGGCCTCGTCGACCGCGTCGGCCTTGGTCAGCACCACCACCGCCGTCACGCCCGCCAGCCTCGCCAGAGCGAGATATCGCTCCAGCCGGCGCAGGTTGAAGTCGTGGTCCAGCCCCATCACGAGCAGGCAGGTGTCGACGTTGGCCACCAGCACCTGACGCCGAGCCGCGCCCCGGCCGTCGTTGGTGCGGCGGGCGATCTGCGTGAGCGGTGTGATGCGTTCGCGCACGCGCCACTGGCCGGTTGCCGGCTCGTCGGCCAGCACCCAGTCGCCGACGGCGAGGTTGTCGTTGGTCAAACGCTCCACCAGCGCCGGCGGCACGCGTGCGAGCACTTCCCGCACGCCGTCGTGCAGGCACACGGCGTCGCGCTGGACTTCGGTCACACGCATCACCGCTTCGCCGGCGTAGCGCTCGCGTTGGGTGAGCTGTTGCAGCATCGGCACCGTCAGGCCGAGGCCGATCAGTGAATCAGTCGGGGAAAGGGATTGCATCGTCGGTGAATCGCTCGAGGAACATCCGTGCCGGGCAAGAGCGTCCGGCACACGACACCGCAGCGCGCGTCTGTCGCGCGCGCGGAAGCTTGGGATCCAAGGTGTCGGCCCCGATGCACGGGGCGATGTCGAGCGAACCGGGGCGGCTCGGCGTGGAGCCGCCGGAACCGAGGGCTCAGCGAGCGCTCAGCGAACGCCGATCGCGCAGGGGCCGAACGAACGGACAAGGTCACGTGCAGTCATGTCGGCCTCCTAGGTGCGCGGGTTGAACGAGGCGCGCAGTGTGCGCGAGCGGGCGACCAGCGTCAAGCGCAACCCCGTTGCCGGCCCGAGGGGTTCGCGACCCGCACGAGACAATGCCGCATGTGGCCCGAATCGGCATCCGCCGTGGGAACCGTGCCGATCAGCGTCGTGCATGTGGACGAGGCGTTCATCGTCATCGACAAGCCGCCGGGCCTGCTGGCCGTGCCGGGCCGGCAGGAGAGCGACTGCGTCTGGGCGCGCGTGGCCTGCGACTGGCCCGATGCACGAATCGTGCACCGTCTCGATCAGGCCACCTCGGGCCTGATGCTGTTCGCACGCGGTGCCGACATGCAACGGCAATTGTCGATCGCGTTCGCGTCGCAGCGTGTGCAAAAGGCCTACGAAGCCGTGGTGCATGGCCTGGTCGACGGCTCGGACGGCGTCATCGACGCCCCGCTCGCGGCCGATTGGCCGAACCGGCCGCGGCAGCGCATCGACGCCACCGGCGGCAAACCGGCGCGCACGAGCTGGCGCGTGGCAGCACGCGAAGCGGCAGCGAATCGCACACGCGTCTGGCTCGAGCCGACGACCGGGCGAACCCATCAGCTGCGCGTGCACCTGGCCTCGATCGGGCATGCAATCGTCGGCGATACGCTGTACGGGCCCGCCACGTCGGCGCAGGAACCTCGCCTGCTGCTGCACGCGACCCAGCTGTCTTTCGCGCATCCCGTGCTCGGCGCGGCGCAGCAGTTCCGCAGCCCGGCACCGTTCTGATTGGCGCGGCGATCGCGTTCACCCCTGGTCACCCGGGGCCGGCCGGGCCGCAGTACGATCGCCGCCCCGGCATGCATCTGGGTGGGTGGGGGCCCGACCGCCGGAACGATCCGAGCCCACGCATGACCGACGACGAACTGCATATCCTCGCCCAGCTGCTGGCCGGGTTCGGCATCACGATGAGCGTGACCGATGTCGAGGGCCGCCTGCTCATCGAGGGCCACCCCAAGCCACGCGACGCGCGCGGCGACGCCGTGCACACGGTGTCGATGAACCTCGCCGACGGCCGGCGCCTGGTGCTGATGCCCGACACCGAGACCGAGGCACGCAACGTCGAGGCACGGCTGCGTTTCCGGCTGCTCGCCGAGCACGCGAGCGACCTGATCGTCGCCGTCGATGCCGACCTGGCGATCCGGTTCGCGTCGCAGGCCGCCGTCACCCTTCTCGGCGCGCCACCCGAAGAGCTGCACGGCCGCACGCTGGCCGAGCTGCTGGTGCCGGAGGATCGTGCCGGCTTCATCGCGCGGCACTTCATGCACGCGCACCGGCGCGGGCCGGGAGCTGGCGAGCTGTTCCGCCTGCAGCGATACGACGGCGGCACGCTGTGGATCGAGGCCCGCGTGGCCCACCTGCCGGCGGGCAACGGGCTCGGCGACTATCTCGTCACCTTGCGCGATGCCGAGCAGCGTCGCCGTGCCGAGGAGGCGCTGGGCCAGGCAAACGCGGAGCTGAGCGCGCTGGCCGCCACCGACGCCCTCACCGGACTGGCCAACCGCCGGCAGTTCGATGCCTCGCTGCGCAAGGAATGGTTCCGCGCGCTGCGCGACGGCACGCCGTTGGCCTTGCTGATGATCGACGTCGACCACTTCAAGCCGCTGAACGACCGCTTCGGCCATCAGGTGGGCGACGCCTACCTGGCCGCCGTGGCCGGCGTGATCGAGCGCAACGTGCGCCGCGCCGGCGACCTTGCCGCACGCTACGGCGGCGAGGAGTTCGCCGTCGTGCTGCCGGGCACGGCGGCATCGGGTGCGCTCGACATCGCCGAAACGATCCGCCGCGCCGTGGCCGAGACGAGCCTGTCTCACCTCGGTGGCGGCATGAATGTCACCGTCTCGATCGGTGTGGGCTCCACGGTGCCGATGGCGGGTGCGGGCGCCGCCACGCTGGTGCACGCCGCCGACGCGGCGCTCTACCATGCGAAGCGCAACGGACGCAACCGCGTCGAGCTGCTGAGCTGAGAACCCCATGTCCGAACCCGTGCTGCACTGCGAAGTCGACGCCGACGGCATCGCCACCCTCACCTTGAATCGCCCGCAGTCGCTCAACGCGCTGTCGCGTGAGCTGATGGAACGACTGGCGGCGACGATCGACGAGCTCGGCAACGACCGGCGCGTGCGCGTGCTGATCCTCACCGGCGCCGGCCGCGCGTTCTGCGCCGGGTTGGACCTGAAGGAGCTCGGTACCGGCCGCGGCAGTCTGGGTGGCACCGACGGCGCCCGCGTCGCCGACCCGGCTTCGGCGCTCGAACGATTCGCCGCGCCGGTGATCGGCGCCATCAACGGCGCGGCCGTCACCGGGGGCTTCGAGCTCGCCCTTGCCTGCGACGTGCTGATCGCCAGCAGCGACGCGCGCTTCGCCGACACCCATGCCCGCGTCGGCCTGGCGCCGGGCTGGGGCCTGTCGCAACGGCTCAGCCGTGCGATCGGCATCTATCGGGCGCGCGAGATCTCGTTGTCGGCGCGCTGGGTTTCGGCCGAGCAGGCGGCCGACTGGGGGTTCGTGAATCGCGTCGTTGCGCCCGATCGCTTGATGGCCGAGGCGCGTGCGCTCGCCGGCGAAATGCTGCAGGCCCAGGGCGACATGCTCACGCGCTACAAGGCGGTCATCAACGACGGCTTCGCCCTGCCCTTCGGCCAGGGCATGGCGCTGGAACGCGGCCGCAGCCGCGGCTTCAACCGCCAGGTGGGTGCGCAGGACATCGAACAGCGCCGCGAGGCCGTCCTGCGGAGCAATCGCGAGCGCGACTGAGAGGCCAAAAGGCTTTCCAGCGTGCCAGCGCCTTGCGCCGCTCAAGCCTCCGTCGAGCCGAAGCCGACCCCGATGCCTGCGGCCGCCTGCATCAGCGCATGGTCGGCCGGCACGGCGCGCCAGCCGCCGGCCACGTCGGCGAGCGGCACGGTCGCAACACTGCCGCATCGCAGTGCCACCATGCGGCCGAACTCGCCGCGCCGCACACAGCGCGCGGCCTCGTAGCCGAGCTGGGTGGCGAGCACGCGGTCGAACGGCGTGGGCCGGCCGCCGCGCTGCAGATGGCCGAGCACGGTGGCGCGCACCTCGCACGGCAGTCGCGGTGCCAGCTCCAGCTCCAGGCGATGGGCCAGGCCGCCGAGCCGCCGCGGCGAGTCCTCGGCGCCCGGCTGCCACACCTGGGAGCCGCCGGCCGGTGCCGAACCTTCGGCCACGCACAGGATGGCATGGCCTTGCGCGGCCACGCGCTCGCGCAACTGGGCCGCAACCACATCGAGGTGGTACGGGCGTTCGGGCAGCAGGATCACGTCGGCCGCGCCGGCAAGTCCGCCTTCGAGCGCGATCCATCCGGCATGCCGGCCCATGGTCTCGGCGATCATCACGCGGGCGTGGCTGCGCGCCGTGGTGGCCAGGCGGTCGAGCGCGTCGGCCACCACGGCCACCGCGCTGTCGAAACCGAAGCATCGATCGTTGTGCAGCAGATCGTTGTCGATCGTCTTGGGCACACCGACGACGTTCAGACCGAGCCCGGCGAAGCGGTGGGCGATCTCCATCGTGCCGTCGCCGCCGATCACCACCACCGCGTCGAGCCCGAGCGCACGTGCCGTGGCCATGGCCTGCGCCGAGTGGTCTTCACCCATCGCGCCGTCGCGGAACGGATTGCAGCGATTCTGCGTGCCGAGGATCGTGCCGCCCTCGTCGAGGATGTCCTGCACGTCGCGTGCGGCCAGCGCTCGTGTGCGCTGCGTGAGCAGACCCTCGAAACCGCGCTCGATGCCGGTGACGCGCGCACCGCATTCGCGCACCAGCGCCAGCGTCACCGCGCGGATCACCGCGTTCAGCCCAGGGCAATCGCCGCCGCCGGTGAGCAGGCCGACATGCAACGGCATGGCGATCAAGCCTTCAGCCACTCTGCGAGATCGGCCTTCAGCCGCTGCAGGTCGGCGCTGCGCGTGTACATCATGTGGCCGGCGTCGTAGTAGCGATGCGTCACGCGCTCGAGCACAGCGGCCGGCGCATCGAGCTGCGCCAGCGACCAGTCGCTGGCGCTGTAGGGCGTGCCGAGGTCGTAGCGGCCGCTGGCCACCAGCACGCGCAGGTGCGGGTTGCGGCGCATGGCGCGTGCCAGGTCGGTGCTGGTGGTGGCATAGGCGTTGCCCTTGGCCTCGCCACGATTCCAGTTCCAGCGTTTGTTGACATCGAAGTTGATGACCTCGTAGCGCGCCTCGTCGGCGATGCCGAGCTCGGCAAAGTACGACATCGCGGCCATCGTGTACGGTGCGTTGAGCGCCTCGCTGCCGGGGTCGAACTCCCACTCGCGGGTGCGGCTGGCCGCCATCGGCCCGGTGACGCGCGACTCGAGCCGGCCGACGATCAGCCCGCGATCGCGCAGCAGTTCGAAGAAGAACGCCTCGTCGGCGATGCGCAGGTTCTTTTCCTGCACCCATGCGCGCGGCAGTCCGGTCAGCTCGGCCAGGCGCTTCTCGATGCGCGTGCGGGCCGCGCCCTCGAGCCGGGCACCGGCGTGCAACGCGGCGAGATAGTCGTCGGCGACGAAGGCCTCGGCCGCGCCACGGGCCGCCTCGCCGGAGGTGGCAAGCGCTCCCGCCAGCTTGCCGTGGAACTGCGCCGTGTTCGCAAACGCCGGCAGAAAAAGTGCATACGGCAGGTCGTTGCCCGGCGCGAACACCAGCGACTGCAGGTCCATCGCGCACGACACCAGGATCAGGCCCGCCAGTCCCACGCCCATGGCCTGCAGCTTGTCGGCGATCGCTGCGCCGCGCGTGGTGCCGTAGCTCTCGCCTGCCAAATACAGCGGCGAACCGAAGCGTCCGTGGCGGGATAGCCAGACGCGAATCACCTCGGCCAGTGCCTCGGCGTCGCCGTCCACCGACAACAGCTTGTCGCGCGCCTCGTCGCTCACCGACAGCGAGTAGCCGGTGTGCGGCGGATCAACGAACACGAGATCGAAGTGTTCGAGCCAGGTCAGCGGGTTGTCCTGCACCGCATAGGGTGGCGGCGGCATCGTGCCGTCGTCGTGGATGGCCACCCGCTTGGGACCCAATGCGCCGAGATGCAACCACACCGACGCCGAACCCGGCCCGCCGTTGAAGGCGAAACACAGCGGTCGCGCCGACATGTCCTTGGCGCGATAGGCGATGCACATCACCGCCGCCCGCTGATCGCCGCGTTGGCCCTCGATGCCGCCCTGCGTGACCGGCACGAAAGCGGCATGCACCTCGTAGTCGAGCCGTCGGCCATCGGCAAGCGTGACCGCACCGGTCTTCATGACGGCCGGCTTGGCCAGCAGCTTGTCGACCGCTTCACGCTGGCGTTTGGCAGCCTCGGGATCGGTCTTCGACGTCGCGGGGGTGTCGCTCATGCGGGCCTTTCCAGCGGCGAATTCATTCTGCCGCGATCCACTGCGCAAACGATTTCAGGTCGACGTTGCCGCCGCTCAGGACCACGCCGACGCGTTGCCCTCGCAGGTCGAGCGTGCCTTCGAGCACCGCGGCCGCGGCCAGACAGCCGGTGGGCTCGACCACGAGCTTCATGCGCCCGGCCATGAACCGCATCGTTCGCACCAATGCCGCATCGCTTGCGGTGACCACGCTCTTCACCAGCGAGCGGATGACAGGAAAGGTGAGCCGGCCGCTGGATTGCGTCTGCGCACCATCGGCAATCGTATTCGGCACGTCGATCGATACGATCTCGCCTCGAGCCAGACTCAGCTGCGTGTCGTTGCCCGCCTCGGGTTCGACGCCATGCACCGCGATAGCCGGCAGCAGATGGGTGGCGGCCACCGCGCAGCCCGAGATCAACCCGCCGCCGCCGACACACACCACCAGCGCGTCGAGCGGCCCGGCCTGCTCGATCAGCTCGAGCGCTGCCGTGCCCTGGCCGGCCATGACATGCGGATGGTCGTAGGGCGGAATCAGGGTCATGCCCCGTTCGTGGGCGATGCGACGTCCGATCGCCTCGCGGTCCTCACGGTAGCGGTCGTACAGCACCACCTCGCTGCCGCGCTGCCCCTCCTGGTAGTCGCGTGTGGCGGCGATCTTGATCGGCGGTGCGTCGCCAGGCATCACGATGACCGAGGGCATGCCGAGCAGACGCGCCGACAGCGCGATCGCCTGGGCATGGTTGCCCGAGCTGAAGGCAATGACGCCGGCTCTGCGCTGCGCCTCGTCGAACTGCGCCAACGCGTTGTAGGCGCCGCGGAACTTGAACGCGCCCATGCGTTGCAGGTTCTCGCACTTGAAGAAGAGCCGCGCCCCGGTGAGCGCGTCGGCCGTGCGCGAGGTGAGTACGGGTGTCCTGTGTGCGACACCGGCAAGCCGTTGCGCGGCGGCCTGGATGTCCCCGAAATCGATCGCCAGAGTCATCCGCAAAGCATAGCCGGGCGTTGAAGCCGGGTGCCCGCGATGCGGCCCCTCGGGTAACCCCCGAGGCGGAGCACTACCACCGGGCGGGCTCAGGTGGTCTACCCGACCGCGGAGAGGGGTCAATGGTGTTTGCGACGGTCGACGGCTTCCCCACGCTGACGGATCTGGTCGACTTCAAATGGCTGATGGCCGCCGAGGGCCATCCGGTGCACCTGGAGCGCCTGCAATCCGACGCAGCCTACGCGCGCCAGTGTCTGAGTCGCGCGGCGTCGGCGCGTTCAGCCCCGTTGCGCTGGAGCGCCGCGCGTCTGGATCGCGCGCTCACCGCCGCCGGGTACTGAGCCGACTCACGATCCGGCAGGCCCCTGGAATCCGCGCGCGCGAAACGTCAGCACGAGCGTGTCGCGACAACCCGGCACGGCCGCGTCCAGCGGCTGGATCGGCGTGGTCTCGTGGATCACGCGCGCATCGTCGAGCAGCAGGGCCGAGAACGGTTCGGCCAGCGTGAAGCGCAGGCCCGCAGGACCTTGCGCGTCGAACACACGCGTTTCGCCTCCCTTGATGTCACGGCGCGCCACGAGCAGCACGGCCACCAGGTCGACGCCGTCGCGGTGGGCGCCTTCGGGCGTGGGCCGGCCGATGCCGCCGGTGGTGTCGATGCGAAATGGATGGGCTTCCACGTACCAGGGCTGCGCGCCGCGCAGCGCGCTGGCTCGCCGGGCGAGACCGATGAGCAGGCGGCCCCATGCCGGATCGCCTACCCACTGCGGCGGCATCGGCTCGAAGTGGCGCTCGAAACCGCCATGCAGTGCGTTGTACTCCACCGGTTGCCAATGTGGCCGGTGCGGCACCTGCGCGACCGCAACGCCGTCGACGATGAAGCAGCTGTGCCGGCGCCGACGGTAGCGGCCACCATCGCGCAGATGGGTATCGGGCGGCAGCGCGTCCCAATACGGCAACCAGTGTTCGAACGCGCCAGGCGGCACACCACACAGTTCGCGCAAGGCGGCCGCGGCCACCACCGCCTGGCCCGTGTCGCGCAGGCGGGCGTCGACCTGATCGGCCGGCGTGAGCAGCGGATTCAGTGCAGTTGTCACCCGGCCGCCTGGCGTTGCCTGGCCAGCGCCGCGCCCTTGGCCAGCGCTTCGAGCTTGGCCTGTGCGACGGCACGGTCCATCGGCGCCATGCCGCAATTGGTGCAGGCGATCAGCTTGTCCTTCGGCACGAATCGCAGCGCCGAGGTCAGCGTTTGCGCCACCTCCTCGGGCGTCTCGACCCGATCGCTGGCCACGTCGATCACGCCGACCATGACCTCCTTGCCCTTCAGCAGCGCCATCAGGTCGGGCGGCACGTGCGAATGGATGCACTCGAGCGATACCTGGTCGATGCGGCTGGCGGCCAGCGCCGGGAACACCTGCTCGTACTGGCGCCACTGGTCTCCGAGCGTCTTCTTCCACTCCACGTTGGCCGGAATGCCGTAGCCATAGCAGATGTGCACGGCGGTCTTGCACCGCAAGCCTTGCGCCGCGCGCTCGAGTGCGCGCACGCCCCAGGTGTTCACCTCGTCGGGATAGACATTGAACGCCGGTTCATCGAACTGCACGACATCCACGCCGTCGGCCTGCAGCGCGAGAGCCTCCTGGTTGAGCAGTTCGGCGAACGCGAAAGCCAGCTTCTCGCGGCTGCCGTAGAAACGGTCGGCCACGGTGTCGACGATCGTCATCGGACCGGGCAGCGTGAACTTGATCTTCTTCGTCGTGTGCGCACGCAGGAGCTGCGCCTCGGCCGCATGCACGCGGCCCTTGAGCCTCACCGCCGCCACCACCTGCGGCACCATGGCCTTGTAGCGGTCGGCGCGGATGCCCATCTCGACCTTGTGCTCGAAGTCGATGCCCTCGACCTGCTCGAGGAAACCATGCACGAAGTGCTGGCGGCTCTGCTCGCCGTCGCCGATCACGTCGAGCCCGGCGTCCTCCTGGGCCTTGATCCACAACAGCGTGGCATCGAGTTTGGCCTGTGCGAGTGCGTCGCCCTCCTCGCGCCAGCGCGGCCAGAGCTTGTGCGTCTCTGCGAGCCAGGCGGGTTTGGGCAGGCTGCCGGCGATGGCGGTGGGAAACATCGTGGACCTCTCGTGCGATGACGAAGCGACTGCGGGGCGCAAGGGTAACCGTTGCGACGCGCCGTTGCAGGCGCATGCCTACCAGGTGTCGACGAACGGCCGGCGCGGCGGCAGCGCACGCGTGCGCGCGACCGCGAGCACGCGCTGCAGCCAGTCGCGCGTGTCGGCAGGGTCGACCACGTCGTCGATCTCGAGGTGGCTCGCCATGTTGAGTGCCTGTCCGCGCTCGCGTGCCTGGGCCAGCAGCTGCTCGAACAGCGCCTGCCGATCGGCCTCCGGCGCCGCCGCGAGCTCCTTGCGAAAACCCAGCCGCACCGCTCCGTCCAGACCCATGGCGCCGAACTCCGCCGCCGGCCAGGCCGCGGTGGCCACCGGGGCGTGGAAATGGCCCGCCGTCATGGCCATCGCGCCGAGGCCGAAGCCGCGTCGCAGCACCACCGAGACCACCGGCACCCGCAAAGACGCGGCAGTCACGAACAGCCTGCCGGCGTGTCGCATCATGCCCTGCGCCTCGACCGCCGGGCCGACCATGAAGCCCGGCGTGTCGACGAGCGTGATCAGCGGCCAGCCCGCGGCATCGACCCACTGCATGAAGCGCGCGAGCTTGTCGCAGCCGTCGACGTCGAGCGCGCCGCCCAGGTGGCGCGGATTCGTTGCGGCGAAAGCCACCGGATGCCCGCCCAGCCGCGCCAGCACGGTCACCACGCCGGCGCCGAACTCGGCGCGCAACTCGAGCAGGCTCTCGCGATCGGCGATCGTGCGCAGAACCGCGCGCGGGTCGAACAGCGCCTGCCGGCCGGGCGGAATTGCGTGACGCAGTGCGGCCTGGTCGTCGGCGCCGGTATCGGGCAGCGCGCCGTGGTGCCACGCCAGCAGCTGCCGCGCGGCGCGCACGGCCTGCACCTCGTCGTCGACCAGCAGGTCAATGGCGCCGGCCTTGGCCAGCACCGGCGCCGGCCCCACGTCGGCCGGTGCCACGACGCCAAGGCCGCCGCCCTCGATCATCGCCGGGCCGCCCATGCCGATGCTGGCACCGCGCGTGGCAATCACCAGGTCGCAGCTGCCGAGCAGGGCCGCATTGCCCGCGAAACAGTAGCCTTCGACGATGCCGATGCGCGGCACCACGCCCGACAGGGCCGCCAGACGGTGAAAGGTGGTGCAGTCCAGGCCCGCCACCACCGGCCAGTCGACGTCGCCCGGACGTCCGCCGCCACCCTCGGCGAACAGCACGAAGGGCAGCTGCCGGTCGGCCGCGACTTGCAGCAGGCGGTCGGACTTCATGTGGTTGAACGCGCCCTGCGTGCCGGCCAGGACCGAATAGTCGTACGCCATCGCGGCGCAGCGCGCACGCTCGGCGCCGAACGCCTCGGCATGCACCGTGCCGATGCCGGTGACGAGGCCGTCGGCCGGCGTGTTTTTCTGCAGGTCGTCCACGCTGCGGCGGCTGCGCTGCGCGGCAATGGCAAAGCCGCCGTATTCGACGAAACTGCCGTCGTCGAACAGCGCAGCGATGTTCTCGCGCGCCGTGCGTCGACCCTGCGCATGGCGCTGCGCCACCATGTCGGGCCGCGCCGCGTCGTCGAGCAGCGCGCGCCGTCGGCGCCATGCGCCCAATGTCGGTGGCTCCTCGCCCGCCGCCGGCTGCGACGACTGCGTCGCCGGCGGCAGCGGCGCCGCGATCGACGCATCGAGCTCGACCAGCACGTCGCCGATGTCCACCGCGTCGCCAGGCACCACGTGCAGTCGCAGCACGGCGCCGTCGGCCTCGGCCTCGATCGGGAACTCCATCTTCATCGACTCCAGACGCAGCAGCACGTCGCCGCGCCGCACCGGGGAACCCGGCGTGCAGTCGATGGTGGTGACGGCGCCTTGCACGGTGGCCCGGTGCGAACGGATGCGGCTCATGGGTCTCGTGTAGGCGGGGTTGAAGGACACCGCGGATTGTGCGGTCGCCGCTGTCCGGCCGGCGGTGGCGGATCGAGACCGACGCCGAACCCGCTAGACTGGCCGCCGCCTCACAGCGCCGCCCGTCTCCCAGCGGCGCCCGACATGACCACCCAGACCGCTTCGCTCGATGCTGTTGCCGTGGCCCTTGCGGTGGCCGATGCGCAAGGCGTCGTGCACACGGTCAACGCGGCTTTCTCGGCATTGACCGGCTGGCAACTGCATACCCTGCCCGGACGCCGGCTCGACACGTTGTGCGGTCCGACGGAATCGTCGGCTGTGCAACGGGCCATTGCCGACGGCACGGCAGTCGATGGCGTCGACCTCGCCTGGCGGCATGCCCGCGACGCCGACATGCTGCCCGTGAGAATTCACGTTCGCCTGATCGGCGCCCTGCGCTGCGTGACCGTGCTCGACCGGCGCATCGGGCACCACGCCGCCGAGGCCGACGCCGCGCAGGCCCAGTTGGCGCTGGCGCTCGAGCTCGGCGGCATCGTCGTCTGGCGGCAAGATCTTCGAAGCAACCGGCTGCACTACAACGAACCGGGCTACCGCATCCTCGGGCTGACGCCGCGGCCCGAAGGCCTCACGCTCGACGAGGTGCGTGCGCTGATTCATCCGGACGACCTGCCGCAGGTGCGTGCCGCGATGGAGCGCGCGTTGACCAGCACGGAGCCGGTCGACATGGAGGCGCGCTATCGGCGCGCCGACGGACAGTGGCTCGACATCGTGACGCGCCGTGTGACCCGGCGCGACGAGAGCGGCCAACCGATCGAATTCCTCGGTGTGGCGATCGACCTCACCGGCAGGCTGCGCGAGGAGCGCCGCACGGCCGAGCTGGCACAGCGGCTGGAGTTGGCGGCGGCGGCCGCCGGCGTGGGCGTCTGGTCGTACAACTTCGGTGATCGCCATGCACACTGGAACGCGCAGATGTTCGCGCTGCACGGTCTGCCCCATCGCGGCGAGCCGCCGGACTGGCCGACCTACGTGCAGACCCATGTGCATGCCGACGATCGCGCACAGGTGCTGGAGCGCATGCGAACGCTGGTCGACGGCGGCGACGACCGTGTGGCACAGACCTTCCTGCGCATCGTGCGCTCCGACGGTGCCGAACGCGAGCTCTCGGCTCGCGTTCGCGTGATCCGGGATCAGGGGCGCATGCAGATGATCGGCGCGATGACCGACGTCACCGAGCAGCGTGCCGAGCGCCAGGCGCTGTTCGAGGCGCATGCCCGCGAGGCCCTGGCCGTGCGCTCGGTGGGCTTTGGCTTCTGGGAGCGCGACGAGATCACCACCGAGGCCACCTGGGACGAGCAGATGTGGCGCCTGCGCGGCCTCGAGCCGCAAGGCCCCGCCGCGCCGAGTTACGAGGCGCATCTGGCGATGGTGCATCCGGACGACCGGCCCCGGCTCGATGCCGAGTACCACGCGGCGCGCGGCGAACGCCGGCCGTGGAGCGTCGAGTTCCGCGTGCGTTGGCCCGACGGCAGCTGGCGCTGGCTGGCGTCGAGATCGACGCCGCTGTTCGACGACGACGGGCGCGAGGTCCGCCGCATCGGCGTCAACTGGGACATCACCGACGCCCGCAGCGCCGAGGCCGCCCGCCAGGAGCAGCTGGCGGCGCGCCGCGAGAGCCAGGCCAAGTCGGCCTTCCTGGCACGCATGAGCCATGAACTGCGCACGCCGCTGCATGCGGTGATCGGGTTTGCCCAGCTGCTCGCGAACGACTCCGCCATGGCCTGGAGCAACGACGCGCGCGAACGCCTGCAGCACATCCACGCCGCCGGCCAGCACCTGTTGGCGCTGGTCAACGACGTGCTCGACCTGTCCAGCCTCGACGCCGGCGACGTTCGGCTCGAAACCCGCCCCGTGCCGCTGCGCCAGGCCGTCGACGCGGTGCTGCCGATGGTGGCCGCGCAGGCCGAGGCGCTCGAGGTCACGATCGGCTGCGCCGCACTGGATCACACGCTGCTGGTCGATCCGACGCGGCTGCGACAGGTCCTGCTGAACCTGCTGACCAATGCAGTGAAGTACAACCGCCGCGGCGGCCGGGTCGACATCGACGCCCACGCCGACGGCCAGATGGTGGTGCTGGAGATCCGCGACACCGGACGTGGCATGAACGCCCAGCAGCTGCCGCATGCGTTCGAGCCGTTCAACCGCCTGGGCATGGAGCGCGAGGCCATCGAAGGCACCGGCATCGGCCTGGCGATCGTGAAGATCTACGTCGAGCGAATGGGCGGAACGGTCAGCGTGAGCAGCACGCCCGGCGAGGGCAGCCGGTTCGACGTTCGGCTGCCGGCGCCGGTCGCGTTGCAGCCGGCGGTCGCCGCTGCGCCGGCGCCGGCACCGGTGTCCGTCTCCGCGAGCCCTGGCGGCCACGCACGCGTGCTCTACATCGAAGACAACCCGGTCAACGCGTTGATCGTGCGCGAGTTGATCGCGCAGCGTCATGACTTGAAGCTCGACGAAGCGGCCAACGGGCTCACCGGCATCGAGCGTGCTCGCCGATCGCCTCCGAACCTGATCCTGCTGGATATGCAACTGCCCGACATCGACGGCATGGAGGTGCTGCGCCGGCTGCGCGCCGACGCGTCGACGGCGTCGATCCCGTGCATCGCGCTGTCGGCCAACGCGATGCCCGACGACATCCAGAACGCCCTGGGAGCGGGCTTCGCCGACTACTGGACCAAGCCGCTTGATTTTCGCGTGTTCATGAACGCGCTCGACTCGCTGTTCGGCAAGGCGGTGTGAGCGCTGCAACATGGACTCCGTATCCCCCGACGACAACTACCTCTGGCTCGAAGATGTCGAAGGTGACGCGGCGCTCGGCTGGGTCCGCGAACAGAACGCCCGCTCGCGGCGGCAGCTCGAACAACATCGCGCCTTCGGCGCGATGCGCGACGAGATCCGCGACGTGCTCGACTCGCGCGACCGCATCCCGGCGGTCGTGCGTCGCGGTGCCTGGCTGTTCAATTTCTGGCAGGACGCCGCGAACCCGCGCGGCTTGTGGCGGCGCACCACGCTCGACGAGTTCCGCAAACCCGAACCGGCCTGGGAGGTGCTGCTCGACATCGATGCCCTCGGTCGCGTCGAGGACGTCAACTGGGTCTGGGCCGGCGCCAGCTGCCTGGGCCCCGCCTATTCGCGCTGCCTGGTCAACCTGTCGCGCGGCGGCGCCGATGCGAAGGTCGTGCGCGAGTTCGATCTCGACGAACGTCGCTTCGTCGACGGCGGCTTCACGCTGCCCGAGGCCAAGAGCCGCATCGACTGGCTCGATGTCGACACCGTGCTCGTCGGCACCGACTTCGGCCCGGGCTCGCTGACCGATTCGGGCTACCCGCGTGAGGTCCGGTGCTGGCGCCGCGGCCAACCGCTCGCCGAGGCCGAGACGATCTTCGCAGCCGAGCGCAGCGATGTCTCCGCGCACTTCAGCATCGACCACACACCGGGCTTCGAGCGCGTGGTCGTCGAACGCGCCATCGACTTCTACAACACGAAGTCATGGTTGTGGCGCGACGGCCGCCTGCAGCCAATCGACAAGCCCGACGACGCCCAGCTCTACTTCTGGCGCGAACGAATGCTGATGATGCTGCGCAGCGACTGGCCGCTCGGCATGCGGCGTCACGCCAGCGGCAGCCTGCTGAGCGCGGACGCTGCTCGCTACGAGGCCGGCGGGCGCGAGCTGCACGTGGTGTTCGAGCCGACGGCCACCTGCTCGCTGGCCGACTTCGCGGCCACTCGCAGCCGGCTCGTGCTGAACATCAGCGACAATGTCGCCAGCCGGCTCGAGGAATGGCAAGTCGACGGCACGCGCCGCGCCGTGGCCGCCGACTTCCCGGGCACGATCCAGATCAGTGCGCTGCATGACCCATTGGTGGTCGACGACGCGCTCGCCGAGCACTATCTGCTCGGCTATTCCGACTTCCTGACGCCCGACACGCTCCATCTGGCACACACGGGCAGCGATGCCCATGAACGCCTGAAGTCGCGGCCTGCGTTCTTCGACGCGGCCGGCATGCGCGCCGAGCAGCGGTTCGCCGTCTCGCGCGACGGCACAAGGGTGCCCTACTTCGTGATCGGGCCCGCGGGCTCGAGCAGCAACGGCACCCGTCCCGTGCTGTTGTACGGCTACGGCGGCTTCGAAGTACCGTTGCAGCCCTGGTACTCCGGCGCATTCGGTCGCGCCTGGCTCGCGCGCGGGGGTGTGTTCGTCGTGGCCAACATTCGCGGTGGCGGCGAGTTCGGTCCCGCCTGGCACCAGGCAGCGATCCTCGAGCGCAAGCAGAACAGCTACGACGATTTCGTGGCGGTGGCCGAGGACCTGATCGCGCGCGGCACCACCAGCGCCCGGCACCTCGGCATCGAGGGTGGCAGCAACGGCGGGCTGCTGGTCGGCGCCGTGATGCTGCAGCGGCCCGAACTGTTCGGCGCCGTGGTCTGCCAGGTGCCTCTGCTGGACATGCGGCGCTACCACCGACTGTTGGCCGGTGCCTCGTGGATGGCCGAGTACGGGGATCCCGACCAGGCGGCTCAATGGGCCTGGATCTCGCGCTACAGCCCGTACCAGAACGTGCGCGCCGGCATGAAGCTGCCGCCCGTGCTGTTCATCACCAGCACGCGCGACGACCGCGTGCATCCAGGCCATGCACGCAAGATGGCCGCGCGCATGCTCGAGCAGCACCACGACACGCTGTACTACGAAAACATCGAAGGCGGCCACGGTGCCGCGGCCGACAATGCGCAGAAGGCCGACATGATGGCGCTCGAGTTCGCCTTCCTCTGGCAACGGCTCGGCCCTCGCACGCAAGAGCAGGCTCAGCCCGGGAGACACGCACTGAACCACGACGCGCAGCAGGTGCTCGACTTCTGGTTCGGCCGGCCCGGCGACGCCGAGTACCACCGGCCGCGCGAGTCATGGTTCCGCAAGGACCATACCTTCGACGCGCAGATCCGCGATCGCTTCGGTGCGCTGATCGAACGGGCGCTGGCCGGCGAGCTGGCGTCCTGGGCGGCGCATCCGGCCACCGCGGTGGCGCAGATCCTGGTGCTGGATCAGTTCACCCGCAACGTCTTTCGCGGCACGGCCCGTGCGTTCGCGGGCGATGCGCTCGCACTCGCCGCGGCCCAGGCGCTGGTGGTTGGCGGCGCCGACCGCTCGATGCCCGGTGTGCGTCGGCAGTTCGTGTACCTGCCCTTCGAACACAGCGAGGATCTCGCGATGCAGGAGGAATCGATGCGCCTGTTCGCGCAGCTGGCCCGCGACGAACCGACGCTGGCCGATGCGGCGACCTGGGCCGACAAGCACCGCGTGATCATCGCGCGCTTCGGGCGCTTTCCGCATCGCAATGCCGCGCTCGGCCGGGCGTCGACGGCCGAGGAGGTCGAGTTCCTGAAGCAGCCCGGCTCAGGCTTTTGACGCAGCGGCCAACGACGCCGACTCCTGCTCCTGCAGCAGCCGCCACATCACCTTGCCCGAGCCGCTCTTGGGCAGCGCGTCGACGAACTGCACCTGGCGCGGCACCTTGTATGCCGCCATGTGCTCGCGCGACCAGTCGATGATCTGCTGCGCGCTGGTGTGGCCGCGCGCCGCCTCGCGCAGCACGACCACGGCCTTGACCGTCTCGCCGCGGTAGTCGTCGTGCGCCGCGATGATGCAGGCCTCCTGCACTGCCGGATGCTTGTACAGCAGCGCCTCCACCTCGGCCGGCCAGACCTTGAAACCACTGGCGTTGATCATTCGCTTCAGGCGGTCGGTGATGAAGAAGTAGCCTTCGTCGTCCATGCGACCGAGATCGCCGGTGCGGAAGAAGGGCTTGCCGTCGATCTCGATGAAGGCGGCCTTCGTCGCCTCGGGGTGACCCCAGTAACCCTTGAAGATCATCGGGCCGTGGCTGACGATCTCGCCGGTCTCGCCGATCGGGAGCTCCCGCAGCGTCTCGGGGTCGATGATGCGTGCATCGGCACCGATGATCGGGATGCCCAGGCATTGCAGCTTGGCGCGTTCCGGCGGATTGGCATGCGTCGGCGCTGCGGTCTCGGTGAGGCCGTAGCCCTCGGCGAACGTGATGCCGAATTCGCGCTGCAGACGCTCGGCCACGGCCTGCGGCATCGCCGCGCCGCCGCCGGATACGTAGCGCAGGCTCGACAGATCGAAGCTCGCATAGTTGGGGCTGCCGAACAGATCGATGATCATCGTCGGGATGCAGGTCCAGTGCGTCACGCGATGCCGCGAGATCAGCCGGCCGACGAGCTCGCGGTCCCAGCGCGGCACGATCACCGCAGTCGATCCGACTGCCACGCCGGACAGCACCGAATATACGAAGCCGGTGATGTGGAACATCGGCACCACCGCGAGCGTGACCGCCTCGGCCGAGCCATGCCCCCACAACGCGCCGCCGACCACGTTGTGCATCAGCGTGGCATGGGTGTGAATGCAGCCTTTGGGCAAGCCGGTGGTGCCCGAGGTGTAGGGCAGCAGCGCCATGTCGTCGGGGCCACTCGCATGGGGCCGGGGCACGCAGCCGGCCGCGAGCGCCTCGCGCCAGCGCGTGGCGCCGGCGGGCAACGCATGTTCGGTCGTGAGCCACTGCCACACGGCAGGCGACGGCATTTCGGCGGCCTCGGGCTGGCCCGGCGGCAAGGCGTCGGCGAACGCGGAGACCAGCCGATGCGCGAGGCGCTGGCCCTCAGGCAGCGCGGCGTCTGCCTGCGTGACGATCGCTGCCAGATCGGCGGTGGTGATCACGATGCGGGCGCCTGAATCGGCGATGTAGTGGCCGAACTCGTCGGCCTTGTTCATCGGATTCACCGGCACCACGACCGCGTCGGCGCGCAGGATGCCCTGCACCGCGATCACGAATTGCGGGCAGTTCTGCATGAACACGATCACCCGGTCGCCGCGTTCGACGCCATGCGCCTGCAGCCATCCGGCCAACGCCTCGGCCTGCCGGCGCAGATCGGCGAAGCTCAGTTCGCGGCCGAAGAAGCGGTAGGCGCTCTTGTCGGGGTAGCGTGTCGCACTGACCTCGAGGTTGAACCACAGCGATGTCTGCGGAAGCACCAATGAACGCGGCAGTCGCGCAGGCCAGATCTTGTGATGGGGCCGGTCGGCGGAAGGACTCATGTGGATGTCGCACGTGGTTGCGACACACGGTGTACCGCATGCACCGCCGGCGCCATATCGTGTGGAACCCGTGGTGTCGCCACGGCGACTCTGCCATGCCCGCCATGGGCGGGATCGATCAGTCGCCTCTGGCTGCTCGTCGCGCCCGGTCTTCCACCGCACGCACCTTGACGCACTGCGGATGGCTCTGGAATACCGGTTTCTCGCATTCGCGCACGAGGCAGCGATGCAAGGCGATCAGGTGGCGTCCGGCGCAGTTGTCGCGCGGCGCGCCGGGCTCGAGGCGCGCTGGCGGCGGTGTCTCGGCCGCTGCCGCCGGTGGCGGCGGCAGCGCGGCGTCGGCTCCTGCATCGCCGCCGGTTGCGGTCGCTGCAGCAACGGGCCGACGCACCGGCGCACGAACCCGCGGTGGCATCGGCGCAGGACTCGAAGCGAGTGACCTGGCATCAGGCAAGCCCGTTGTCGATTCAGCCGCGGACACGACGTCCGCCCGCTCGGGGACCGCAGGCGCAGCACCAGCCGGCGTGACCGCTGCCGTCGCCGCCGGCGCCACCGCATGGCCAGCGTTCCCGACCTCGGCAGATGTCGGGTCGGCGGGTGCCGGCCCGCGGACCACCGAGGCCAGCGGAGGCGGGTCCTGTTCGTCGATGGCCCACCAGAGCCCGGCCGCAGCGGCCGTCGATGCCACTGCGAGCGCGAGCACGATCGGCCAGACACCGGTGCGCCGCCGCGGCGCTGCAGGCAGTGGCACGTCGAAGTCGACGGCGACGTCGGGCGCGGCCTGCGTGACGGTGTTCTGCCACGCCGTATCGGGCACCGGCGGGCTCGACCGCTCGCGCCGCGGCACCGGCATCGTCGCAGCCAGCGCCGCACGCACCTCGGCGGCGTTCTGCGGGCGATCCGAAGGGCGCGGAGCGATCATCCAGTCGCACACCTGCAGCAGCACGTCGGACAGACTACCCTGCCCCGTACCTGCCAGCGGCGGCTGGTCGTCGTGCAGGGCCCGCGCGGTGGCCGCCATCGGCGGGCGTCCGGTGATCAGGAAGTGCAAGGTCGCGCCGAGCGCATAAAAGTCGGTCCATGGCCCCTGGCGCATGCCGGTCGATTCGGCGTACTGCTCCAGCGGTGCATAACTCGGCTTCAGGATGGCGGTCAGGGTCTGGCTGCGGTCGCTGATCACCCGACGCGCGGCGCCGAAGTCGAGCAGCACGGGCGCCCCATCGTCGCCGACCAGGATGTTGTCGGGCGCGATGTCGCGGTGGTACACCGCTTCGCGGTGCATCACCTCCAGCGCGCCGAGCAGGCGATCCAGCACCTTGCGCAGCCAGGCCTCGTCGGGCGCACCCTGCAGCGCCTGCCGCCACTGGCGCAGCGTGCGTCCGCGGTACAGCGGCATCGCCATGTAGGCGGTGCCGTTGTCCTCCCAGAACCGGTGCACCTTGAGCAGCGACGGATGATCGAAGCGCGCCAGCAGCCGGGCCTCGTTGACGAACGAGGCGAGTCCGATCGCAAACGTCTCGGCGTGCGATTGCGACAGCAGCGACACCTGCTGGCGACTGGTGCGCCCCGCCAGCGTCGACGGCATGTACTCCTTGATCGCGACCGCGCGCTGCAGCGAGTGGTCGAAGGCCCGGTACACGATACCGAAGCCGCCGATCCCGATCACGCCCTGGAGCTCGAACTCGTGCAGCCGGTGACCGACCGGCAATGCGTTGATGCTGTCCAGGCTCGCGACCGCGGTGTTCATGATCCGATCGAGCTTACGCGAAGGCCCTGCGCGCCACGGGCCCGGTCGGCGCACGCTTTCGTGACCGGCTTCTCGCCACACCTGCCTGCGGCAGCCTCACCCGACCTGCTGCCTAGAATGCTCATTTGTCGCTCGCCGCGGATGTGACCACGTGTTGCCGTTGATCGACCCACCGGCCGGACCCCCGCGACGGCATGGACTGTCGCGTCGCCGCTGGCTGGGCCTGGCACTGAGCATGACGACGTTCGACGCCTTGCGGGCGCAGGAGCTGCCGGAACCCGATGGACAGGTGGTGCTCACGCTGTCGGGCAAGATCCGGCGCACCAATCGCGGGGCGAACGCGGTGTTCGACATGGCGATGCTGGCGGCCTTGCCCCAGCATCACATCACGACTCGGACACCCTGGTACGTCCAGCCGCGCAAGTTCACCGGGCCGCTTCTGCGTGATGTGCTCGCACTGGCTCTCGCCCAGGCGCAGACGCTGCGGGTCACGGCGCTCAACGACTACCGCATCGACATCCCTTTCGACGACGTCCAGCGCTACGACGTGGTGCTCGCACGACTGCTCGACGACATGCCGATGACGGTGCGCGAGAAAGGCCCGCTGTTCATGATCTACCCGTTCGACAGCGTGCCCACGCTGCGCAACGCCCGCTACTACAGCCGCTCCGTATGGCAGCTGATCTCGATCGAATTGCTGTGAACGGCGCACCGGCGCGCTCGCCCTGGTTCGGCATCGCCGGCGCGGTGCTGCTGATCACGCTGCTGGCCGCGATCGCGGTGCAGGTGCGCCAGGTGCTGGTGCTCGACGAAACCACGCGGCACCAGAACGACTACCTGGTCGTCAATCTCCACCAGTCGGAGATCGACTACCTGCGCCTGCGCGAGGCATGGTCGTCGGCCATGGTCGATCCTGCCACCGCACGCGACAGGCTGCAGACGCGCTACGACATCTTCGTCAGCCGCACCAGCCTGTTGCGCACCGAGGCATCGGACCGGCTGTTCGGCCAGCGGGCCGGGCACAGCGCGCTGCTGCGACAACTCGACGGCTTCGTGCAGCGGGCCGATCTGTATTTCGCGCAATCGCCGCGTGCCGAGTTCAGCACGGCGTCGCTGCAGGCGCTGTTGGCCGAGCTGCAGGCGCTGGATGCGCCGTTGCACCAGCTGCTGCTCGACGCGTCGCACCAGGTGGCAGAGGATCTGACCGAGCGCAATGCGTCGGTGCGCGTGCACAACCGCATCGGCCTGGCGCTGACCGCCGCGCTGCTCGTGCTGTTGCTGGTGTTCGGTCAGCTCGCGATGCGCCGCTTGCGGCAAGTGCAGGAGTCCCGCGCCACGGCCGAGGCGCTCGCCTCGCGCCTGCAGGACGCTCGTGCCGAGCTGCTGCGGGCCGGCCAGGCGCGCAGCGAGTTCCTGGCGCAGATGAGCCAGGCCATCCGCACGCCATTCCACGGCCTGATCGGCACGCTCTCGCTGTTGCAGGAATCGCGGCTCGACGCGCGACAGCAGGAGCTGCTGCACCAGGCCGACGATGCCGCGTCGCAACTGCTGGCGCTGATCAACGACATCCTCGACCTCGCGCGACTCGATGCCGGCGCCCTTCGGCTGTTGCCGCAGCCGGTGGACCCACGCGCGCTCGTCCAGGCCGTCGAGCATCCGGCCCGCGCACAGGCCAGTGCCAAGGGCCTCGCCCTGCGCATGCATGTCGATGCGCAACTGCCGAGTCGTGTGCTGCTCGATGGCGCGCGTGTGCGACAGATCCTGCACAACCTGCTCGGCCAGGCGATCCGCGACACGGCGATCGGCAGCATCGACCTGCGCGTCGGGCTGGACCCTCAGACCCCGGTGCTCGTGTTCGAGATCGCCGATACCGGCGCCGCGATCGATGCCGCCGAGCTGCAGAGCCTGTTCGACCCCGCCGGCCCAGCCGGCGCGACGCGCTCGCGCCGGCTGGCCGGGCCTGCATTGGAGATCGCGCGCAAACTCGCCCGCCTGATGGGCGGCGACCTGGAGGCCCGCAGCACGCCGGGCGAAGGCAACACCTATATGCTCAGGCTGCCCTTCGCGAGCGCGATCGAAGTGCCACCGACGGCCGAGGGTGCGGCCGAGGCTTCGCGCGCCGCGCCACGCGCGCTGCAGATCCTGGTGGCCGAAGACCACCCCGTCAACCGCCGCTACTTCGCCTCGCTGCTCGAGCTGCTCGGCCATCGAGCCATCTTCGTCGACGACGGCTGGCAGGCCGTGGAGGCGGTGCAGGCGCGGAGCTTCGACCTCGTGCTGATGGACGTGCACATGCCGGTGATGGACGGCATCGTCGCCACGCGCACGATCCGCGCCCTCGAGGGGCACGACGCAAGCCTGCCGATCGTGGCGCTCACCGCCGACGACCAGGCTGAAACGCGCGAGCGCTGTCTTGTCGCGGGCATGCAGGAGGTGCTCACCAAGCCGGTGAGTCTGGTGGACCTGAAGGCCCTGCTGGTCCGGCACTTCGGTTCGGCGGCCGGCCTGTCGGCTGCCGCGCCGGCGACGGATGGCAGCGCGCAGGCCAAGCCGCTGATGGACCCCGCGGCGCTCGCGCGCCTGCTCGAGCTGATGCCGCGCAAGGAGAGCGCTGCGCTGTTCGTCACGCTCCTGTCGCAGGCCGCCGAGGCCTCGACACGCATGCGGCGCGCGTTGCGCGAGGCCGATGCTGCCGAGCTGGAGCACGCGTCGCAGGGCGTGAAAGGTGCGGCGCTGAACCTCGGGTTGCGTGCCCTGGCCGAAGCGGCAGAAGAAATCCGCGTGCACGCCGCCACGCTGAACGCGACGGCGCTGGCCCTCGCGCTGCAGCGATACGACGAGACGCTGGAGGCCACGCGCGAGCTGTGCCGGGCCGAATCGCTGCTCGACGGAACCTGAGGCGGCAACCCGAGCGCTACACCACGACCGGCTCGGGCTCCAGCCGGATGCCGAAGCGGCCGTAGACGCTCTCCTGGATCGCGCGGGCGAGCATCAACACCTCGGCGCCGCTGGCGCCGCCACGGTTGACCAGCACCAGGGCCTGCTTGTCGTAGACGCCGGCGCGTCCCATCGATTTGCCTTTCCAGCCGCAGGCGTCGATCAGCCAGCCCGCCGCCAGCTTGAAGCGGCCATCGGCCAGCGCGTAGTGCACGATGTGCGGGTCGCGCGCGATGATGTCGCGGCATTGTTCGGCCGTGACCACCGGGTTCTTGAAGAAGCTGCCCACGTTGCCCACGTCGCGTGGATCGGGCAGCTTGGCGCGGCGAATCGCGCACACCCACTCGAAGATCGTGCGCGCATCCGGGCTGGCGTTGCCCGTCTCGGCGATCTTGCGCTCGAGGTCGAGATAACCCAGCACCGGTTGCCATGGCCGCGGCAACCTCAGCCGCAGCCGGGTGATCACGCTCTTGCCGGCCAGGCCACCGAAACCCGACTGCTTGAAGACGCTGTCGCGATAGCCGAAGCGACAGGTGGCTGAATCGAGCGTCACGCTGCGGCCGGTGACCAGGTCCACCGCATCGAGCGATTCGAACCGGTCTTTCAGCTCCAGCCCGTAGGCCCCGATGTTCTGCACCGGCGCGGCACCCACGGTGCCCGGAATCAGCGCCAGGTTTTCCAGGCCGGGCCAGCCTTGATCCAAGGTCCAGGCGACGATGTCGTGCCAGGTCTCTCCGGCACCGGCCTCGACGATGAACACGTCGTCGCGCGCCTCGACCAGGCGCCGGCCCATCACCTCCACGCGCACCACCACCGCCTCGGGATCGCGCGACAGGATCAGGTTGCTACCCGCACCCAGCACCAGCTTCGGTGCGCGACCGAGCGTCGGATGGTCCAGCAACCGGCGCACGTCGGCATCGCTGGTCACGCGCACGAGCGTGTGCGCGGTGGCAGGCAGTCCGAACGTGTTGTATGCACGAAGGGACACGCCGCGTTCGACCTTCAGTGCGCCGTTCGAGGTGGCCATGGCAGAATTTTCTCCGATCCGCCGAAACCCGAACACCGAGCACCCACGCATGCCGAGCTTCGATGCCGTCGTCGAACCGAACCGGGTCGAGCTGCGAAACGCCGTCGACCAGTGCCAGCGCGAGATCGGCACGCGCTTCGACTTCAAGGGCACGGCGGCGGCGATCGAGATCGCCGAGGACGCGATCACGCTGCATGCCGACAGCGAGTTCCAGATCGGCCAGGTACGCGACATCCTGCTCGCCAAGCTGGCCAAGCGCAGCGTCGACGCCCGCTTCGTGGAGCTCGACGGCGACGTCGAGCCCGTGGGCGGCGACAAGGTCAAGCTGGTGGCGCCGATCAAGGCCGGCATCGGCAGCGACGATGCCAGGCGCCTGCAGCAGTTGATCAAGCAGAGCAAGCTCAAGGTGCAGGCCGCGATACAAGGCGACGTCGTGCGCGTCAGCGGCGGCAAGAAGGACGATCTGCAGTCCGCGATCGCGCTGCTGCGCCGCGAAATCGCCGACCTGCCGCTGACCTACAAGAATTTCCGCGACTGAGTGGGTCGCATCACCCGGGAGGCCACGCCATGCGCCGCACCTTGATCCTGCTGATGTTCGTGTTGGGCAGCGCGGCTGCATCGGCCCAGAGTGTGTCGCTGGCCGGCAGCATCGGCGATACCAAGGCCCTGCTGATGATCGACGGCTCGCCGCACACGGTCGCGGTCGGTGCCACGGTGAAAGGCGTGACGCTCAAGCGCGTGATGCCCAATGCCGCCGAGGTCGAGATCGGGGGCAAGCTGCTGGCCGTGACGATGGGCGGCTCGCCGGCGAGCGTGGGCGGCGGTGGGGGCGGCGGCGCCAGCGGTCGCGAGATCCTGATCGCGGCCGGCCCCGGCGGCCACTTCGTGGCCAACGGGCAGATCAACGGCAAGCCGGCACAGTTTCTCGTCGACACCGGGGCCACCGCGATCGCGATGAGCAAGAGCGAAGCCGAACGCCTCGGCGTCGACTGGAAGCGCGGCCAGCGCAGCCTCGTGCAGACCGCCAACGGCGTGGTGCCCACCTACCAGGTGTCGCTCACCTCGGTGCGCATCGGCGACGTCGAGATCTTCAACGTCGCGGCGGCCGTGGTGCAGGCCGAAATGCCGGTGATCCTGCTCGGCAACAGCTTTCTCAGCCGGTTCTCGATGCGCCGCGACGCCGACGTGCTGAAGCTCGAGAAACGCTGAGCGCGGTTGCGGCCCGATCGTGATGCCACGGTTCCGACCCTGGCTCTTGCGCATCGGTGCGTCGGGGGCCGCCCTCGCGCTGCAGCTCGGCGCCGCGTTCGCACAGCTGGCGCCACCCGCGCCGAACGCGCCCGGTTCGCGCGAGCTGGCCGCCCAGGCCACCGCACCGAGCGGACTGTACGCCTATCGGCACAAGCTGGCGCAGTACGTCAAGGCCAAGCGGCACGACGTGCTGCAAGCCCACTTCGAGGAGCGCCTGGCGGCGCTGGGCCGTGGCGAGACCACCGACGTGGCCGTCAACCGCATGTTCGTGCTGGTCGGCCGCGCCGACGAGGCCGACGCCGGATTCTTCGATCAATGGGTCGACGCGTATCCGGGCTCCTTCGTCGGTGCGTTGGCCCGCGGGCAGTTCCACCTTCACCGCGCCTGGCAGGGCCGCGGCAACAAGTTTGCCAGCGAGACCAGGGACCACCAGTTTGCCGAGATGAACCGCTGGCTGCCGCTGGCGCGACGCGACGCGCAGCTGGCGCTGCAGCGCGAGCCGCGCTGCGCGATGTGTCTTGCGCTGCTGATCCGGCTCTCGATGCCGATGAACCTCCACAACGAGGCGCGCGACTGGGTCAACCAGGCCCTTGCGATCGATGCACGTGGGGTCGTCGCGCCCTTGGCCTACTACGAATCCCTCGATCGGCGATGGGGTGGCTCGCGCGATGCACAGTCGTCGTTCGTGCGCATGCTCGAGCTCGCCGGCCACGCGCCGGCGGGTACCCGCTTGCGGGCCGAGCTCGAGACCGACGCCATCGACCATCGCCGCTGGGCCGGCGCCGCCGGGGCGGGTACCGGACTCGAGGCTGCGCGGCGTGCGTTGGCCATCGCCGACACCTACAACGGCCGCTACATCGAGGCCTATGCGCTGATGAGCCTGGATCGGCACGACGAGGCGGTGGAGGCGTTCGGCCGCATCGTGGAGCAGTTCGACAGCCCGGCCGAGGTCTTCACGAACCGCGCCCACTCGTACGCGCAACTGAAGCGTTGGCCCGAAGCCGTGCGCGACCTGCGCATCGCCTACGAGGACTTCCGTTCGCCCTGGGCCTTCGAGATGCTCGTGCGCCTGGCCGCGGGCAACAGCGGCTGGGCATTGCGGACCCGCGACGGCGAAGCCGGCGAACTGTGCCGCGAGGCGGCCCTCAAGGGCCTGGCCAAGGCAATGACCTGCCTGGGCGGCATGCATTTCTTCGGCACCCAGGGCGTCGCGCGCGACCTCGCGCAAGCTCGGCAATGGTTCGCCCGCGCGGCCGAAGCCGGCGATGCGCAGGGCATGATGGATCTGGCCCAGATGTGCGCCACCGGGCAAGGCGGACCGGCCGATCGCGACGAGGCGATCCGCTGGTGGCTGGCGGCCGCCGAGGCCGGCCATCCGCAGGCGCAGGCCAGGATCGACGGCGAGATGAGCGCGTGGGAGAAGTGGCGCCACGTCCACTGGCCCGAGTGGGTCGAGCGCTCACGCGGTTGGTTCGGCGTGGTGTTGAAGGTGCTCAGCTTCCTGTGGGGCCGATAGGTTCGTCCGTCACGACTCCAACCGCCCGTGCGCCAGCCGCGACCGCCGCCCGCAGCGCGACGCGAGCTCGGTGTCGTGGGTGACCACCACGAATGCCGTGCCGCCTTCGCGAGCCAGCTTGAGCATCAGCTCGAACACCGCCGCAGCGGTGTCGCGGTCGAGGTTGCCGGTGGGCTCGTCGGCCAGCACGCAGGCCGGATGGGTGACCAGCGCCCGCGCGATCGCGACCCGCTGGCGCTCGCCGCCGGAGAGCTCAGCCGGCCGGTGCGACAGGCGCTCGCCCAGGCCCACCGCAGCGAGCATCGCGTGCGCCGCGTCGCGCGAGGCGGCCACGCTCTCGCGCCGGATGCGCAGCGGCATCGCCACGTTGTCGAGCGCGGTCAGCTCCGGCAGCAGGTGGTGGAACTGATAGACGAAACCCAGATGTCGGTTGCGCCACGCACCCTGCTCCGCCGCCGACATCGAGGCGAAGTCGCGGCCCATCAGCGTGACCTGCCCGCTCGTGGGTGCTTCGAGCCCTCCCAGCAGGTGCAACAACGTGCTCTTGCCCGAGCCCGAGGCGCCGACGATGGCCAGCGTCTCACCGGGCTGAAGCGACAGATCCACGCCCTGCAGAACGCCGACATCGAGCCCGCCTTCGGTGAAGCGCTTGGTGACGCCGCGTGCGACCAGCACCGCCTCACTCATAACGCAGCGCCTCGGCCGGATTCGTGCGCGACGCGCGCCAGCTCGGATACAGCGTCGCCACAAAGGCCAGCAGCAGCGACACGATTGCGATCGGCACCACGTCGGCGGCGCGCGGATCGCTCGGCATGCGGCTGATCACGTAGATGCTGCCCGGCAGGAACGCGATGCCGAGCGCACGCTCGATGGCGGGCACCAGGGTGTCGATGTGTGTCGCCACCAGCAGACCGAGCCCCACGCCGGCCGCGGTGCCGGCCACGCCGGCCGTCGCACCCTGGACCACGAAGATGCCCATGATCGAGCGCGGGCTCGCACCCAGCGTGCGCAGGATGGCGATGTCGGCGCGTTTGTCGGTCACCGTCATCACCAGCGTCGACACCAGGTTGAACGCAGCCACCGCAACGATCAGCAGCAGGATGATCGCCATCAGCCGCTTCTCGATCTGCACGGCGTCGAACCAGTGGCGGTTGGCGCGCGTCCAGTCGCGCACCGTGATGCCGGGCCCGAGCGCCAAGGCCAGCTGCTCGCCGGCTCGGCGCGCCATGCCCGGATCGGCCAGCCGCAGCTGCACGCCGGTAGGCCCCTCGAGCCGGTACAGACGCTGGGCGTCCTCGAGATGGATCCAGGCCATCGCGCTGTCGTATTCGTAGTGCCCGGCGTCGAAGGTGCCGGCCACGGTGAAACTCTTCAGCCGTGGCATCACGCCCGCCGGCGTGAACTGGCCATTGGGTGCGATCACCGTCACGCTGTCGCCGACGCGCGCACCCAGCACGCGTGCCAGCTCGCCGCCGAGCACGATGCGCCAGGCACCGGGGCGCAGCGCCGCGAGCGCACCGTCGCGCAGGCGCGCAGCCATCTCGGTGATGCGGGCCTCCTGCTCGGGCACGATGCCGCGCACGATCGCGCCGCGCATCTCGTCGCCGTGCGCGATCAGCGACTGGCTGGCCACGAACGGCGCCGCAGCAACCACGCCGGGGTTGCCCTCGGCCACTGCGGCCGTGGCACGCCAATCCGCCAACGCGACGCCCCCGGCGTCGAGCAGCTCCACATGCGCGATCACGCTGAGCATGCGGCCGGTCACCTCCTTCTGAAAGCCGTTCATCACCGACAGCACGATGATCAGCGCGGCCACGCCGAGCGCGATGCCCGCCATCGACACGCCGGAGATGAAGGAGATGAAGCCGTTGCGCCGGCCCCGCCGCCCGCTGCGCGTGTAGCGCCAGCCGAGTTGCCATTCGTAGGGCCAGCTCATGGGTCACGCATGCTAGCAGTCACCGCATTCGTCATTCGTTGCGCAACGCCATCGCCGGCTCGAGGCGGCTTGCCCGCCAACTCGGGTAAAGCGTGGCCGCGAAGCTCAGGGCCAGCGAGGCCAACACGATCGGCACGATGTCGCCCGCTCGCGGATCGGCCGGCAGGTGGTCGATCAGGTAGATGTCGCTCGGCACCAGCCGGGTGCCCAGCAGCTGCTCGAGCGCCGGCACCAGCGTGTCGAGGTTCCAGGCCAGCGCGAGCCCGAGCACCAGGCCGATCAAGGTGCCGGCGATGCCGTTGACGAGACCGTGCACGACGAACACCGCCATCACCGAGCGCGGCGATGCGCCCAGCGTGCGCAGGATCGCGATCTCGCCGCGTTTGTCGACCACGGTCATCACCAGCGTCGACACGAGGTTGAACGCGGCCACCGCGACGATCAGCGTCAGGATCACGCCGATCATGCGCTTCTGCGACTGGACGGCCTCGAACCACACGCGGTTGGTGCGTGTCCAGTCGCGCAGCTGCCAGGGCGGCGGCAATTCGACGGACAGGCGCGCGGCCACTGCGGGTGCGACCTGCGGATCGGCCAGCCGCAGCGCGATGCCGGAAACTGCACTCGCACCGAGCAGCTGCAGCGCGTCGCTGCGATGCATCCATGCCATCGCGCTGTCGTACTCGTGATGGCCGACGTCGATCACGCCCGCGACTTCGAAACGCGTCAGCGACGGCAGGCGCGACGTCGAGCCCGGCGCCGGCGCCGCGGCCATCAGCACCGAATCGCCGGCCTTCAGCTGCAGCACGCGCGCAAGCTCGGCACCGATCACCAGACGCCGGCTGCCGGCCTCGAGCCGCGACAGCGCCGGACCCAGGAATCGCTCGGCCACGCTGCTCACCTGCGCTTCGGCCGCGGGCTCGATGCCGCGCACCACCACCGAGCGCACCTCGTCACCGCGCACGATCAACGCCGGCGCGGAGGCGAAGGGCGTCCATGCACGCACGGCCGCTTCGGCACGCAGGCGCGGCAGCACCTCGTCGATCACCGTCGGGTCGGCCCCTTGCGGATGCAGCGCCTGCACATGCGGCACGACGCCCAGCATGCGATCGCGCACCTCGCGCTGAAAGCCGTTGATCACCGAGAGCACGACGATCAGCGCCGCCACGCCGAGCGCGATGCCCGCCATCGACGCGCCGGCGATGAACGAGATGAAGGCGTTGCGCCGGCCGCCACGGCCGGCACGCGTGTAGCGCCAGCCGAGCTGCCACTCATACGGCAGGTTCATTGGGCGCGCATGCTAACCGGGATAATTCCGGCCCGTGACGCATCTGATCGTTCCGTTTGCCGCCGGTGCCTCCGAGGCGGCGCGCGCAGCCGCACTCACGCTGGCGCTTCCGCAGCTGGAGAAGCTGCTCGCATCGTGCGAGGCGTCGTCGCCGGTGGGCAGCGACGAGCGCTCGCTGTCGGCACCGCACGAGATCGCACTGGCCGGTGCACTCGGCTGGCCGATAGACGACGGCGCCGGGCCCTGGGCGGCACGGCTCGCGGCACGGGACGGCATCGCGGTCGGCGCTCAGGCCTGGGGCCTGCTGACACCGGTGCATCTGCATCTGGGCACCGAACAGGTGTCGCTCACCGATCCCGAGTCGCTGCAGCTCGACGAGCCCAGCTCGCGCGAACTGTTCGCCGCGCTGAAGATGCTGTTCGACGAGGACGGCATCGCATTGCACTGGGCTGCACCGCTGCGTTGGTATGCGGCGCATGCGAGCCTGGCCGGATGGCCCTCGGCCTCGCTCGACCGCGTGATCGGCCGCCATATCGATGCCTGGCTGCCCGACGCACCGGCGGCGCGCCTGGTGCGGCGGCTGCAGAGCGAGGCGCAGATGCTGTGGCATGCTCATCCGGTGAACCAGCGGCGCGAGGCGGTGCAGTTGCCGGCGGTGAATTCGTTCTGGATCAACGGCTGCGGCGTCGCACGCCCCGTGCCCGATGTCGAACCGGCGGTGGACGAGCGCCTGCGTCGCGCGGCGCTCGCCGAAGACTGGAGCGCCTGGTGCGAGGCCTGGCGCGCGCTCGACGCCGGCCCGATCGCTCAGCTGTGCGACGCGGCTGCGGGCAGCCGGCTGACGCTGGCCGGCGAACGCCGCGCCGTCACCTACACCAAGACCACGCCACCGTGGTGGCGCCGGTGGCGGCGCGCCTCGCCATCGGCCGTGCTGGAGGCCCTTTGAGCCCGTCGTTCCGCCGGACCCGAACATGCGCGCAACGAACCGAACGGAGGAACGTCCGGTGAGCGCTTCCGTGACCTTGGTCCCGCGTGATGCGCCGCCGCGTGTGTGTTTCGCGCTCGAGGCGGCCGGCGTGCACCCGCTGCTCGCCCGCCTGGTGGCCGGCCGTGGCGTGCGCTCGGCCGACGAACTCGCCGACGACGCGGCACGGCTGCTGCCGCCGGCCAAGCTCAAGGGCGCCGACGATGCGGCGCGGCTGCTCGCCGACACCATCGAGGCCGACAAGCGAATCTGCATCGTTGCCGACTACGACTGCGACGGTGCCACCGCCTGCGCGGTGGCGATCCGCGGCCTCGCGCTGCTGGGCGCCCGGCGCGAGGCGCTGCGCTTCGTGGTGCCCGATCGCCGCGTGCACGGCTACGGCCTCACGCCGGGCGTCGTGGAACTCGCACTGGCCCATGCGCCGGCGCTGCTCGTCACGGTGGACAACGGCATCGCCAGCTTCGAGGGCGCGGCCTTCGCCCGCGCGCAGGGCCTCAACGTGCTGGTGACCGACCATCACCTGCCGGCCCAGACCGACGGCGTGATCGGGCTGCCCGACGCCAATGTGATCGTCAACCCCAACCAACCGGGCTGCAGCTTCGAGAGCAAATCGCTCGCCGGCGTCGGCGTGATGTTCTACGTGCTGCTGGCGCTGCGCGCCGAGCTGCGCCGGCGCGGCCGCTTCGCCGAAGCCAACCAACCCCGGCTCGACGCGCTGCTCGATCTGGTGGCCCTGGGCACCGTGGCCGACGTGGTGAAGCTCGACGCCAACAACCGGCGCCTGGTCGCGCTCGGCCTCAAGCGCATACGCGCCGGCCGCATGCAGCCCGGGCTCTCCGCGCTGCTGGCCGCAGCCGGCCGTGAGGCCGCACGCTGCAGCGCGTTCGACTTCGGTTTCGCACTGGGCCCGCGCATCAACGCCGCCGGCCGGCTGGCCGACATGACGCTCGGCATCGAATGCCTGCTCACCGACGATGCCGCGCGTGCGCAGGAACTCGCCACCATGCTCGACACCATCAACCGCGAGCGGCGCGAGATCGAGGCCGGCATGAACGAACGCTCGCATGCGCTGCTCGACCGACTGCCCAGCGACGTCGACGCGCCGCCCGCGGTGGTGCTCTACGACGCCGGTTTCCACGAGGGCGTGGTCGGCATCGTGGCGGGCCGCGTGAAGGATCGTTTGCACCGGCCGACCTTCGTGTTCGCTCGTGCCAGCGACGGCTCGCTCAAGGGTTCGGGCCGCTCGATCGCCGGGTTTCACCTGCGCGACGCGCTCGATCTGGTGAGCAAGCGCCATCCGCAGCTGTTGCAGCGTTTCGGCGGCCACGCCATGGCGGCCGGCTGCACGCTGGCCGCCGATGGGATCGACACCTTCGAGCGGGCGCTGCGCGACGTGGCGGCCGAATGGCTCGACGCCGCCGCGCTGCAACGCCGCGTGGCCAGCGACGGTCCGCTCGAAGCCCAGTGGTTCAACCCGGAGACGATCGCCGCACTCGACGCGCAGGTCTGGGGCCAGGGCTTCGAGGCGCCGCTGTTCAGCGACGAGGTCGACGTGGTGCAGCAGCGGCTCGTCGGCGAGAAACATCTGAAGCTGCGGCTGCGCGTGGCCGGGGCGCTGCGCGACGCGATCTGGTTCGGCCGCACCGAGCCCTTGCCCGAGCGCGCGCGACTCGCGTATCGCCTGAGCCTCGACCGCTTCCAGGGTCTCGAGCGCGTGCAACTGGTGGTGCAGGCCATCGCGCGCTGAATCGTGCCCGCGATGGCCGCGCAATTGACCCCGGGCACCGCTCGGAGTTGCCTCCGATGCGAGCATGCGCCATGACCATGAATCGCCTGTCTGCACCCGCCGGTGCCCGGGTCGCCGCAGTGTTTGCCGTCGGGTGCCTGGCGTCGGCCATGACCTGGGCCCAGGCCTCGCCACCGAAGGCCGTGCCCTTTGCCACCGGCCTCGAACGCCCCTGGGGCATGACCTTCCTGCCCGACGGGCAGATCCTCGTCACCGAACGCGGCGGCACGATGCGGCGCGTCAGCGCCGACGGCAAGCAGGTGTCCGCACCGCTCGCCGGGCTGCCGGCCGTGCGCACCGGCGGCCAGGGCGGCCTGCTCGACGTGACGATCGACCCCGATTTCGCGAGCACGCCCTGGGTCTACTGGAGCTACAGCGAAGCCGGCGACGGCGGTGCCGGCACCGCGGTGGCGCGCGGCAGGCTGACCGGCGACGCGCTCACCGACGTGCAGGTCATCCTGCGCCAGCAGCCCAAGGTCGGCGGCGGCAACCACTGGGGTTCGCGGTTCGTGTGGGCGACCGACAAGACACTCTACGTCACGCTCGGCGACCGTCAGGTCGACAGCCCATCGCGCCCCGATGTCGAGGGGGCACAGCACCTGGGCAAGCTGCTCGGCAAGGTGGTGCGCATTGCGCGCGACGGCTCGGTGCCGGCCGACAACCCCTTCGTCGGCCGGACAGGCGTGCGGCCCGAGATCGTCAGCTTCGGTCATCGCAACCCACAAGCCGCGGCCCGCCATCCGACCACCGGCGAGCTGTGGGTGGTGGAGCATGGCCCGCAGGGCGGTGACGAGGTCAACCGCGTGAAGCCCGGTGCCAACTACGGTTGGCCGCTCGTGAGCTACGGCTGCCCCTACGGCTCCACGGTCGGCGAGGCCTGCCGCGTGCGCGGCGGCACGCATGCACCACGCTTCGAGGAGCCGCTGACGATCTGGGTGCCGACTTCCATTGCGCCGAGCGGCATGGCCTTCTACACCGGTGACCGCTTTCCGGAATGGAAAGGCAACCTCTTCGTCGGTGCGCTCGGCGGCCAGGCGCTGTGGCGGCTCACGCTCGACGGCAACCAGGTGACTGCGCGCGAGGCCCTGTTCACCGAACTGCGAGAGCGCATTCGCGACGTGCGCCAGGGCCCGGACGGCTGGATCTATCTGCTGACGGACAATGGCAACGGGCGCATCCTGCGCATCCAGCGCTGACGCCGCCCTCGAGCATCACCGTTACGCCTTGTTGTCGACGCCCGCCGGGCGATCTGCGACGCTCCCAGTCCATGGAACCCATCGATCTCGACCGCAGGCGCCTCGCCCTGCTCTTCGCGTTGACCGGCGTGGTCGCCGGCTGCGGCGGCAGCGGCAGCAGCGGCAACAACACCCCGTCCAACTTCACACCCGGTCCGCCTCCGCCCGGCGCCGCGCCGGCGACGGCCGTGACCTTCCGCGACGGGTTGGAGAACCCCTGGGGCATGGCCTGGCTGCCCGACGGCCGCATCCTGGTCACCGAACGCCCGGGGCGCATGCGCATCGTCAGTGCCGACGGCAGCACCCTGTCAAGTCCACTTGGCGGGGTGCCGGCGGTGCATGCGGTCGACCAGGGCGGTCTGCTCGATGTGGCTGTCGCTCCGGATTTCGCCACTGCACCGTGGGTGTATTTCTCGTTCTCCGAAGAGGACGGAAACGGCGACTCGGGCACCGCGGTGGCCCGCGGGCAACTCTCCGGCAATGCGCTCACGAATGTCAGCGTCATCTTCAGCCAGACGCCCAAGCTCGGCGGCAGCGGCCACTATGGCGGTCGCCTGGTCTTTGCCGACGACGGCACGCTCCTCGTCACGCTCGGCGAACGGCAGACCGACGACCCCTCCAACCCCGGAACCGGCAACGCACAGAACCTGGCCAATCACCTCGGCAAGGTCGTACGCATCCACCGTGACGGCTCGACGCCATCGAACAACCCGTTCGCGGGCACCGCGGGGGCGCTGGCACAGATTTACAGCCGCGGCCATCGCAATCCGCAGGGTGCGGCGCTGCATCCGGTGAGCCGCGAGTTGTGGCTCAACGAACACGGTCCGCAGGGCGGCGACGAAATCAATCGCGTGCTGCCGGGCCGAAACTACGGTTGGCCCTTGCGCAGCTACGGATGCCCCTATGGGGCAACGCCCGGACCGGCTTGCCAGGTCAATGGCGGCACGCACGCGCCGAACTACGAAGAGCCGCAGGCTTATTGGGTCCCGACCTCCACCGCGCCGAGCGGGATGATGTTCTACACGGGAGACCGCTTCCCCGAATGGCGTGGGAGCCTCTTTGTCGGCGCGCTGTCGGGCAAGAGTCTCTGGCGCTTCCCGGTCGACGGCAACACGCTCGGCACGCGTCAACAGCACTTCACGGGCCTGAACGAACGCATCCGCGACGTGCGCCAGGGCCCCGACGGCTGGATCTATCTGCTGACCGACAGCGCCAGCGGGCGCATCGTGCGCATCCAACGCTGAATGCGTTCGGCACCTCTCTCATAGCCACCTCGATTTGAACGGGCATCACCCCCTCCTTCGCGGCGAAGGCACCGGTCTCCGCCTCTCTAGAATCACCGGGTGAACGCCCTCAACGCCGACCTGCACTGCCATTCGACTGTCTCCGACGGCACGCTGAGCCCTGAAGACCTCGCCGCGCGCGCCGGCGCGCAGGGTGTGCAGCTGTGGTCGCTGACCGATC
>JAEUPI010000088.1 GCA_016790175.1 Burkholderiaceae bacterium
TCGTGGCCCTCGTGTGCGGCCTGCTCGATCCAGCGGGCGGCCTGCTGCGCGAGCGCCTGCGACGAATCCACCATCGACAGCCCCGGCGCCAGCTCGGGCCGGCAGCGCAGGCAGGGGCGAAAGCCCGCGGCCTCGGCCAGCGCGGCGTTGGGATAGAAGCGGCAGTTCTCGCGGCGCGGCGTGCGCACCCGGCATACCGGGCGGCAGTACACGCGCGTGCTCGTCACGCCGACGAAGAGCCGGCCGTCGAAACGCGCGTCGCGTGTGGTGACGGCGCGGTAGGCAGCATCGTCGTGCAGTGTCATGTTGTGCATGATAGGCGCGGCCACGCGACGCACTCGCCGTTTTCGGACCTGTGCCTGCGGACCCGCCATCGTGGCCCGAGGGGCGCTGCCTACAATCCGCCCGCACATCGACGGACCCACTCATGCAGACCGCTTCCTCGATCTTCAAGGCCTACGACATCCGCGGCATCGTCGGCCAGACCCTCGACGTGACCTTCGCCGAGCACCTCGGCCGCGCCTTCGGCACCGAGGCGCTGGCCGCCGGCGAGAAGGCCGTGGTCGTCGGCCGGGACGGGCGGCTCTCGGGCCCGGGATTGGTGGCGGCGCTGGCGCGCGGGTTGGCCGCCACCGGGCTCGACGTGGTGGACCTCGGGGCGGTGACCACGCCGATGGTCTACTACACCGCGGCCACCCGAAGCGCCTTCGGTTGTCGTTCAGGCATCCAGGTGACCGGCAGCCACAACCCCAAGGATTACAACGGCTTCAAGATGGTGCTGGCGGGTCGAGCCATCTATGGCGAGGACATCCAGCGCCTGCGCCGGCGCATCGAGGCCGAGGACTATGCGGCGGCTCCGGGCCGCATCGGCGCCATGGACGTGCTGGCCGAGTACCGGCACCGCATCGCGAGCGATTGCCGGCTCGCGCGCAAGATGAAGATCGTGGTCGATTCCGGCAACGGCATTCCGGGCGCGTCGGCGCCGGGTGTGCTGCGCGCGCTCGGCTGCGAGGTCATCGAGCTGTATTCCGAGGTCGACGGTGATTTTCCGAACCACCACCCGGACCCGAGCAAGCCGGAGAACCTGCGCGACCTGATCGCAGCGGTGAGGCAGCATGGCGCCGAGCTGGGCCTCGCGTTCGACGGCGACGGCGATCGCCTGGGTGTCGTCACGCGCGACGGACACAACATCTTTCCCGACCGGCAGCTGATGCTGTTTGCACGCGACGTCCTGTCGCGCCATGCAGGCGCCGAGATCATCTTCGACGTCAAGTGCAGCCAGCGGCTGGCGGCCGACATTCGCGCGCATGGCGGGCGTCCGCTGATGTGGAAGACCGGCCACTCGCTGATCAAGGCCAAGCTCAAGGAAACCGGCGCGCCGATTGCGGGCGAGATGAGCGGGCACATCTTCTTCGGCGAACGCTGGTATGGCTTCGACGACGCCACCTACACCGCGGCGCGGCTGCTCGAGATCCTGTCGCGCAGCGCCAATCCGAGCGCCGTGCTCGACGCACTGCCCACCGCGCACAACACGCCCGAGCTCAACGTGCCCTGTGCCGAGGGCGAACCGGTGCGCGTGATCGAGCAGCTGCGCGCGCAGGCCACGTTCCCCGGCGCACGCGAGATCGTCACGATCGACGGGCTGCGCGCCGAGTACGACGACGGGTTCGGCCTGGTGCGCGCATCGAACACGACGCCGGTGCTGGTCTTGCGCTTCGAGGGCCACACGCCCGACGCGCTGCACCGCATCGAGCGTGATTTCATGTCGGCGCTGCGTGCGGTGAAACCCGACGCGCAGTTCGCGAGCGCTGCACATTGAGGCGGCGCGCGCGCCGGCGCTTCAGGGCGATGTTCGCGCGCGCAATGTGGTCGTCGGCCTTGCGGCTGGCGCTGCCGTTCGTTTTCCTGCGGCTGTGGTGGCGTGGCCGGCGCGAGCCCGGATACCGCCTGGCCTGGGGCGAACGCCTCGGGCTGTCCGGACCGGCCATCGCGCCGGGCGCGATCTGGATCCATGCCGTGTCGCTCGGCGAGACGCGTGCCGCGGCGACCTTGATCGACGCGCTTCGCAGGCTGCGTCCCGGCGTACGGCTGCTGTTGACGCACGGCACCGCCACCGGGCGCGCCGCAGGAGCCGCGCTGCTGCGCGAGCACGACGCGTCGTGCTGGTTGCCCTATGACACACCTGGGGCGGTACGGCGATTCATCGGCCGCATTCGACCCGCCGTGGGCGTGCTGATGGAGACCGAGGTGTGGCCGAACCTGATTCACCAGGCCACGCAGCGCGGCGTGCCGATGCTGCTTGCCAATGCCCGCCTGAGCGAACGCAGCGCACGCAAGGGTCGGCGTTTTGCCGCCTTGCTGGGCACGGCGGCAGGGCAACTGCGCATCGCACTCGCGCAGACCGCCGACGATGCGCGGCGTCTGCGCGAGGCCGGCGTGCCCGAAGTGGAGGTCTGCGGCAACCTCAAGTTCGACATGACGCCGGCGGCCGAGCAGGTGGCCCGCGGGCGTGCCTGGCGCGTGTCGGTGGCGCGCCCGGTGGTCATGATGGCCAGCAGTCGCGAGGGCGAGGAGGAGCTGCTGCTGCAGGCGTGGCGGAGCCTGGGTGCTCCGCGGCCGTTGCTGCTGCTCGTGCCGCGCCATCCGCAGCGCTTCGATGCCGTGGCACGGATGGTGCGCGCGGCCGGCCTGTCGCTGGCCCATCGCAGTGCATGGCAGGTCGGTCCCAGCGAAAGCCAGCTCGAGGCCGATGTCTGGCTCGGCGATTCGCTCGGCGAGATGCCCGTCTACTTCGGCGCTGCCGACGTGGCGCTGCTCGGCGGCAGTTTTGCCCCGCTGGGTGGGCAGAACCTCATCGAGGCCGCTGCCTGCGGCTGCCCGATCGTGATGGGGCCGCACACCTTCAATTTCGCGCAAGCGGCGGAGCAGTCGCTCTCGACCGGCGCCGCGATTCGGGTGCAATCGATAGCCGAAGGCGTGAGGCGCGCGGCGGCGCTGGCCATCGATGCCGATCGCAGCGCCTGGTCGGCACGTGCGCTGGCCTTCGCGGCGGAGCACCGCGGCGCTGCGCTGCGCATGGCCTCGCGCGTGCTGCAGATCGTCGACGCAGCGGGGCGCTGATGCGGCGGGGCGCCGAGACGGTCGATCGGCCGCCTAGCCGCGCAGCAACTCCAGTGGCTTGACGCCGTTCGTTCCGGGAAAGACCTCGCCGTCGATGGCGGTGCGGGCGATCAGCAGGTGATCCTGGAGCACGGCCTTGAACAGTGCACGCAGGTCGGTCGTCGTGCGCAGGTCGCGCCCTTCGAAACGATCCTTGGGTGCGAGGCCGGGCCAGTCGGTGATCACGCGGCCGCCGCGTACGGCGCCGCCGAGCACGAAGGCCGCCCCACCGGTGCCATGGTCGGTGCCCATCGTGCCGTTGACGGACACCTCGCGGCCGAACTCGGTGACCACGGCGATCAGCGTGCGCGACCAGGTCTGCGCCTGCGCGGACAGGACCTCGCGCAACGTGGCGATCGAGGCATCGAGCAGCCGGAGGTTGTTGACCAGTGCACCTTGCGGCGCG
>JAEUPI010000093.1 GCA_016790175.1 Burkholderiaceae bacterium
CTGCGACGCGCCGGACGACGAGTTGCTGCTCGCACAGTGGCTCAATGCCGTGGCCAGCGAGATGGCCGCGCGGCGCATGCTGTTCGGCCGCTTCCAGGTGCGGCTCGACGGCCACGCCCTGCAGGGCAAGGCCTGGGGCGAGGCGGCGTCGGTGGAGCGCCACCAGCCGGCGGTGGAGGTCAAGGGCGCCACCTGCACCGAGCTGCGCGTGGCGCCGCACGACGGCGGCTGGCTCGCACAGACCGTGGTGGATGTCTGAGAAGGCGGTGATCGCAGATGAATCCCAAGGACTTCGTTCGCCGCGGTGACTGCGCGTGGGAGATCCCGCGGCAGGGCGCCATGCGCGTGCCGGCCGTCATCTATGCCAGCGAGCCGCTGATCCGCGCGATGGACGACAAGGTGCGCCAGCAGGCCTCGAACGTGGCCACGCTGCCGGGCATCGTGGCCGGCTCGTTCGCGATGCCCGACGCGCACTGGGGTTACGGGTTCCCCATCGGCGGCGTCGCGGCCTTCGACGCCGCACAGGGCGGCGTGGTCTCGGCCGGCGGTGTGGGCTTCGACATCTCGTGCGGCGTGCGCTGCCTGCTCACCGGCCTGCGCCGCGACGACGTCCTCGCGCGTCAGCGCGCGCTGGCCGACACCCTCTTCGCGCGCATTCCGGCCGGCGTGGGCAGCACCGGGCAGATCCGCCTCAATGCCGAGGCGATGGACGACATGCTCACCGGCGGCGCGCGCTGGGCCGTCGAGCGCGGCTGGGGCTGGGCCTCCGATCTCGAGCGCATCGAGGAGCACGGCCAGGTGCTGCACGCGAAGCCGAAGTTCGTTTCGGTGCAGGCGCGGCGGCGCCAGCGCGAGGAGATGGGCACGCTCGGCAGCGGCAACCACTATCTCGAGGTGCAGTCGGTGGCCGAGGTGTTCGACGCCCGGGCGGCGGCCGTGTTCGGGCTGGCACCCGACGAGGTGGTGGTGATGATCCATTGCGGCTCGCGCGGGCTGGGGCACCAGATCGGCAGCGAGTTCCTGCTGCGCATGGCCGCCGAGGCCCCGAGCCACGGCATCGTGCTGCCCGACCGCGAGCTGGCCTGCGCGCCGATCCACTCGCCGCTGGGGCAGGAGTATCTGGGCGCGATGCGCGCGGCGATCAACTGCGCACTCGCCAACCGCCAGATCCTGACCCACCTGGTGCGCGAGGTCTTTGCCGGCTTCTGGCCCGCCGCCGATTTGCGGCTGCTGTACGACGTGTCGCACAACACCTGCAAGGTCGAGCACCACCGCGTCGACGGCGTGCAACGCGAGCTGCATGTGCACCGCAAGGGCGCGACGCGTGCCTACGGCCCCGGCCACCCGACGTTGCCCGAGGCGCTGAAGCCCGCGGGCCAGCCGGTGCTGATCGGCGGCTCGATGGGCACCGGCTCGTACGTGCTCGCGGGCACGGTGTCCAGCGAATCACTCGCGTTCGCCTCGGCCTGCCACGGCGCCGGGCGCGCGATGAGCCGCCACGAGGCCGGCCGCCGCTGGAAGGGCCGCGCCATCGTCGACGAACTGGCCGAGCGCAGCATCATCGTCAAGAGCCCGTCGTCGCGCGGCGTCGCCGAGGAGGCGCCGCTGGCCTACAAGGACGTGACCGAAGTGGTCGACGCTGCGCAGGCCGCGGGGCTGGCACGCAAGGTGGCGAGACTGGTGCCGATGGTGTGCGTGAAGGGGTGAGAGCCGTCGCCGACGATAGCGGTGTCCGTCGCGGTTTCGTGCATGGGAGTTGCGCGGCGCGGCAGGGGGTACCCGGCCTGGGCTCATGATGGATCGGTCGCCGCCTACGGCGCCGACTCCACACGATCAACCGCATCGCGGCGTGGCTCCCTCCGCCTCACGCCCGCGCACCACGCGTCGCCCGGTCTGCGGCCCGCGCACTTCGGTGACCACCGTGCACTGGTGCTCCACCAGGTCGTCGTCGTGAAAATAGATCACCACCCAGTCGTGCTCGCGATGCAGCTCGTGCGCGCGCTCGGTGTTCGAGTACATCACCGTGTAATGCCATGGCCCGCGCTGCGTGTGCCACACCGGCAGCCAGGAGCGGCCCTCGGGATTGAAGCGGCGTGGGGCGATGGTCGGCAGCTCCGCGGCTGCCGCCTTGGCGCGGTAGTCGGCATCGAGTGCGAGCAGGTCCTGCACCGAAGGGCCGCCCGCGGCCGGTAGCGGGCGCGAGCTGCGGCGCCCGCGATCGAGCAGCTGCGCCAGCGCGGCCCGGATCGCAGCGGCGCGGCGCTCGCCGACGCCGCGCACCTGCTCAAGCCGGCCGGCCAGCGCCGCCGCCTCCAGCGCCTCGAGCGTGTCGACCTGCAGTTCGTCGTGAATGCGCTGGCTCAGCTCGGGGCCGATGCCGGCGATGCTGCGGAACACGAGGCGTGGATCGACTTCGCCGCGCAGCCGCTCGAGCTGGCTCCAGCGCCCGGTGGTGAGGATCTCGGCAATCGCGCCGGCGATGCCGGGGCCGATGGCCGGCAGCGCATCCAGCGCCGCACGTCCGCCGCGCTCGAAGACGGCGCGCACGCTCTCGGGCAGCTGCAGGATGCGGCGCGCCGCTTCGCGGTAGGCGGCGATGCGAAAACGGTTGTCCTGCTGCGCGGTGCGCAGCGTGGCCGCCTGGCGCAGCAGCTCGGCGATGCGGATGTTGTCGTCCGGTGCGGGCGCCGCCGGGGCATCGACGCGCATGCCGGTGCCCGATCAGCGGTGCGGCTTGACCTCGCCGCGGCGACGTTGTGCGTAGTCTTCCAGCCGTCGCACCATGGCCTCGAAGGCGCCGCGCACCGCCAGCGCGATGTCGGCGTCGGCATGGTGATCGCCGGCGACGATCTGTTCGCCCGGCACGCGCACGTCGATGCGCACCGTGTAGCGCTGGCCGTGGCGATGGCGGTTGCCCTCGGACTCGATCACCACATGGCAGCTCATCGCATCGGGCACGAACTGGTCGAACTTGGCGACGCGGCGGCGGATGTCCTCCTCGATGGCACTCACCGGTTGCAGGTCGCGAAAGACAATGGTCACGGGCAGCTTCATGGTCGACAGCGTGGGGCCGGCGGGCGGCCCGGTTGTTGCACAGGCTCAAGCATCGGCGTCATTCGGCTGCGTCAGCGGCAGCGGTTGCTCTTCCGAGCCATCCGCACCGCCCCGCCAGGCCCCCAGCACTTCGCCGCGCAGTTCGTCGGCACGCTCCTCGTAGCGCGGCGAGAAGTGGAACGGGTTCACCGCCCGCGCACCCAGCTCGCGCGCGATCAACCCGGCCTGCCGTGCGGTGAGGTGATTCTTGCGCTGGGCATGCGCGCGATCGGCCTCGAGGAACACGCTCTCGATGTAGAGCCGGTCCACCCCGCCCAGCAGCCCGGCGAGCACCCGCCGGTTCCCGGGCGTGAAGCGCAGGTCGGTCACGTAGCCGATGCGCTCGCCCGCTGTCACGTCGAGCACGATCGGCCTCAGCTCGCCGACGCAACGCGTCATCATGTGTTCGCCCTGGCGGTCGCGCCAGCGCAACGTGATCGGCGTGTCGGCCGGCGCGCCGGACAGCACCGCCAGCTTCAGTTCACGCAGCCAGGCGCCGGTGGACACGCCCAGCGCGGCCAGCCGGTCGCGCGCCACGCGCGGCCGCGCCTTCTCTTCGATCGCGAACGCCAGGCAAGGCATCTCGTGGTCGACAAAGGCCGCACGCACACGGCACAGCACCTCGTCGAGCAGCACGCCGTTGGCCCAGTCAAAAGTCTCCTCGGCCTCGCGGGCGAAGCCGTGCCGGCTCGAGAAGCGTGCACGCCGGCCCCGGCCGTCGGGATTCACCTCGGTCACCTCGAGCACGAGCTCGACCTCGTAGCGATGCACCACGTTCCAGGTATAGGCGCGCAGCTTGTGCTCGACCTGGGCCACGAAGCCGGGCCCGCCGGTGAGCGCGAGGCGATCCTTGCGGCCGAGCAGCACGCGCAGCAAGCCATCGAAGCCGACGAAATGGTCCACGTGCGTGTGGCTGACGAACACCTGCGCAATGCGCAACAGCTTGCGCGGCGGCAGCCGTGCGAGGTCGCCAAGGTCGAACAGAAACGCGCGCGGCTCGTCGTGCAGGTCCACGAACAAGCCGGGGTCGCCGAAGACGTCGTTGACGAGCTGGGGGTCGAACAGGCGCCGCATGGAGCTGCATCATGCGCGCCGCACGCACTTGTCGTACAGATCGAGCAGGCGGTGCTGCGGGTCGTAGCGCGACTTGGCCGCCGCATAGGCCGGCTGGTTGTAGGCCTGCGCGAATGCCTCGGGGGTGAAGTAGCTGTCCGAGTACAGCGACTTGATGCCGCCCAGCCGCATCGCCTCACGCTCGACCATCCGGTTGAAGTGCCCGCGCTCGTGCGGTTCCCGGGTCTCGACCGCGCCCCAGAAACCGAAGTTCAGGTACAGCGCCCGCTCGCGCAGCGGATAGAGCACGAACGCGTCACGCGACGCACGCAGCGGGCACAGCCAGATCGGAGCGATGTGAATCTCGCGGCGCAGGAACGCCAGGAATTCCGCGGCCGATTCGAGGGGAATGTCCACGTCCTGGATCACCGATTCGCGCGTGCGGCCGCGCAACCGGGCCCAGCGATCGGCCAGGCCCCAGCGCGAGGCCGCGCGCATCCAGCGCGTGTAGGTGCGCGAATTCAAGCGTTCGTGCCCGACGAGCCGACGCAGCCAGTGTCGCTCCAGGCCGAACTGCGCCGAACACCAGAACCAGTCGGTGTCCCACCGCCAGAGGTAGTCGAGCACGCGCAGGTGATCGGACTCGCGCGAGCGCAGCGAGTGCCAGTAGATCTGTTCGACGCCGTAGGTGCTCGCCGCCGGCGCATCGTCGACGAACCGTGCCGCGCAGACGACGATGCCGCCATCGGCGTAGGCCACCGCGTCGACGAAATCCACCGTGGCGTCGTCGCAGCAGCGCGCCAGCGCGTCGAACGCCAGCGCAGGGTCGCCGAATGCGAGATGCCGGGCCTGCACGAACGGCTTCACCGGCTGCGTGCCCAGGCGCGCTCGCAACACGTAGCCCAGCGTGCCGTACGAATTCGGCAGCGCATGGAACAGTTCGGCGTCCGCGTTGTCGGGCGAGCAGATCACGACGCGGCCATCGGACAGCAGCACCTCGAGCTCCTGCACCGTGTGGTGCACCAGCCCATGGCGGAACGAGGTGGCCTCGATGCCGACGCCGGCCACCGCGCCGCCGACGGTGATGGTCTTCAGCTGCGGCACCACCGCCGGCATCACGGCGCGTTCGAGCGTGGCCCGCACCAGCGCCTCGTAGGTGGTGCCGGCTTCCACGTCGACCCAGCCGGCCACCGGGTCGATGGCGAGCACGTGGTCGAAGGCGCTCAGGTCCAGCCGCGCGCGCGGCCCGCCGATGCGGTCGCGGAACAGGTTCGAGCTCGGTTTGGCCAGCCGCGGCGGCAGGCCCGCGCCCTGCGCCGCGAGTGCGGCACATACCTGCCGCACGCGCGCCGCATGGTCAGCCTGCGCCGGCATACAACGGCCCACGGCCCATCGGATAGTTCGCGGCCGTGACGTTGCCCTTGCTGAAGACGATCTGGAACAGGTGCGTGTAGCCGGCGCGCGAGCGGAACATCTCGGCGCAGCCCACGAGGTAGCAGCGCCAGACGCGGCGGAAGCGTTCGGTGAAGCGCTGCGGATCGAGGGCCCGGATCTCGCTCCAGCGCGCCTCGAACCGCTCGGCCCAGGCATCGAGCGTCGGCGCGTAGTGACGGCGCAGGTTCTCGATGTCCACCACCTCCAGGCCGCAACGCTCCATCTCGACGATCACGTCGGCCAAGCTCGGGATCCAGCCGCCGGGGAACACGTGTTTGCGGATGAAGAGTTCGGTGTCGTAGCGACCGACATGGCCGATGAAGTGCAGCATGCCGAGTCCGCCGGGCTTGAGGAACGCTGCATGGGCCCGGATCACCTCGGGCAGCTGGTCGCGCCCGGCATGCTCGAGCACACCGATCGAGACCACCTTGTCGAACTCGCCGTCGACCTCGCGGAAGTCGGCCTCGCGCACGGCCAGCGCGTCCGCCAGGCCGCGGCGCACGATCTCCTCGCGCAGCCAGTCGACCTGCTCGGTCGTGGTGTTCAGGCCCACGCCGGTGGCGCCTGTGGTCTCGTGCGCGCGGAACATGAAGCCGCCGAAACCGCAGCCGATGTCGACGAAGCGCTCACCCCCAGCCAGACGGATCTTGCGGCACACATGGTCGATCTTGCGCTGCTGCGCCTGCTCGAGCGTGTGCGTGCCTTCGGGCCAGTAGCCGCAGGTGTACATCATCAGCGGCTCGTCGAGCCAGCGGCGGTAGAACTCGACGGGCAGCCCGTAGTGTGCGCGCGCATTCGCCTTCGCCTGTGCCGGCGACGCATTGGAGTGTCGCCATTCGTGCAGGTTGTTCTCCAGCGTGTTCAGCGGCGGGTGCCGCTGATCGACGCCGGCCGTCATGCCGCTGGCCAGCGCCGCACCGAGGTCGCCTTGCACGTCGAGCCGGCCGTCGAAATACGACTCCAGCAACCCCATGTGGCCCCGCGTGAGCAGCGCGAACAGTGCCGACTCGTCGTGGAACGCGATCGTGAACGACGGGTCGCCGGCGCCTGCCCGGCAGCGTGTGCCGTCGGGCAGCTCGAGCGCGAAGGCCGTGCCCGAGCGCTCGGCGATACCGTCCGCGTAGCGTTGCACCAGGCGTTCGACGCCGGCGTGCGGCCACAGGAGGCCCGGGCTCGGGTCGATCAGGGGCTGGTGAGACATGGCCGGCGTGTGCGATCTGCAGCTGACGGTAACCCGGCGCGTGCACCGGCGATTGAGTACCGTCAAGGGCGATCGGGTGCGCCGGGCGTTGCGCGCCCTCATTGCGATCGCGGGCACGTCGGTGTCACATGCCCTTCTTGATCGGTTGCAGACGAGTACGCAGATGCCGAACCGCGATGTTCTGGTCGGTTCCGAGGCGCTGCCGGGCGTTCTCACGCTGCCGGCCGGCGCGAGCGGGCTCGTGGTGTTCGCACATGGCAGCGGCAGCGGCCGCTCGAGCCCGCGCAACCGGCGCGTGGCCGAGTCGCTGCAGTTGCACGGATTGGGTACCTTGCTGTTCGACCTGCTGCACGAGCGCGAGGCGCGGCAGCGCGAGCGCGTGTTCGACATTCCGCTGCTGGCCGAACGGCTGCTGCAGGCCGTGGCCTGGGTCGTCGCACGCGCCGAGCTGGCCGCACTGCGCATCGGCCTGTTCGGCGCGAGCACCGGCGCGGCTGCCGCGCTGACCGCCGCGGCCGAAGCGCCGCAGCGCATCGGCGCCGTGGTCTCGCGCGGTGGTCGCCCCGACCTGGCGGGCGCGGCGCTGGCTCGGGTGCGCGCGCCGACGCTGCTGGTCGTCGGCGCGTTCGACGCCGAGGTGCTGGCGCTGAACCGCGAGGCCATGCAGCAACTGGTCTGCGAGAAGCGGCTCGAAATCGTGCCGCGCGCGACGCATCTGTTCGAGGAAGCCGGCGCGCTCGAGCGTGTGGCGGCGCTGGCGGGCGACTGGTTCGCGACCCACCTGGCGCCGGCCCGATCGTGAGCCCCCGCTTCATCGGCCGCCGCGACGCCGGGCGCCAGCTCGCCTCGGAGCTGATCGCGCGCCACTGGGCCGACCCGGTCGTGCTCGCGCTGCCGCGCGGCGGCGTGCCGGTGGCCGCAGAGGTGGCCGCGGCGCTGAATGCCCCGCTGGACCTGCTGTTCGTGCAGAAGATCGGCGCGCCGCAGCAGCGTGAGCTGGCGGTGGCGGCGCTGGCCGAGGGCCCGCCCGAGACGCTTGTGCTCGACGACGAGACGCTGGCGCTCACGGGCGCCACGCGCAGCTATGTCGAGCGCGAGGCCGCGATCGCCCGCGCCGAGATGGCCCGCCGGCGGGCGTGCTACCTCGGCACGCGCACGCCGGTGCCGGTCACCGGTCGCACCGCGATCGTGGTCGACGACGGCATTGCCACCGGCACCAGCATGCGCGCCGCGCTGCGCGCGGTGCGCGCGCGGCGGCCGGCGAGGCTGGTGCTCGCCGTGCCGTTGGCGCCGGCACGCGTGGTGGCGGAACTCACCCCCGAAGTGGACGATCTCGTGTGCCTCGAGACACCGCAGCCGTTCCACGCCGTCGGTGCACACTACGCGCTGTTCGCGCAGGTTTCGGACGACGAGGTGATCGCCGCCATGGCACCGGGCCCTGCCACCGCCAGCAACAACGACAAACCGCCGGAACCCCGATGCCGAAACCACCCGCCGCGTTGCCCGCCTTCCGTGGACACCTCGTGATGGTGGGCTGCGGCGCGGTCGGCCAGGCCACGCTGCCGGTACTGCTGCGCGACGGACCGCTCTCCCCACGGCAGGTCACCGTGATCGATCCGCAGCAAGCGGCCTGCGCCTACGCACGCAAGGCCGAGGTGGAGGTGCTGTGCCAGGGCATCACCGCCGACAACCTGAACACGCTGCTGGCGCCGCGCCTGCGCGCGGGCGACGTGCTGTTGAACCTGTCGGTCGACGTGGCCTCGCTGGCACTGGTGGAATGGTGCCAGGCGCGCGACGTGCTGTATCTCGACACCTGCACCGAGCCCTGGGCCGGGGGGTTTCTCGCCCCGGGGCTCGACGTGTCGGCACGCAGCAACTTCGCGCTGCGTGCCGCCATGCTCGCGCGGCGCCGGCCCGATATGCCGACCGCCGTGCTCACCCACGGTGCCAACCCTGGGCTGGTATCGCACTTCGTCAAGCAGGCGCTGCTGAACCTGGCCGCCGATGCCGGCCTGCCCGGCTCGGCGCCGCCCACGCGCGAAGGCTGGGCAGAGCTCGCCGAACGGCTGAACGTGCGAGTGATCCACATTGCCGAGCACGATCTGCAGCGCGGCGCCCGGCACAAGGCGGTGGGCGAATTCGTGAACACCTGGTCCAGCGAGGCCTTCGTCGACGAGGCCACGCAGCCGGCCGAGCTGGGCTGGGGCTCGCACGAGCGGCAGTTCCCGCCCGACGGGGCGCGCCATGCGGGCCAGCCCGACGCGCCGGCGATCTACCTGCAGCGCCCGGGCGGTGGCACGCGCGTGCGCAGCTGGACGCCCACCGGCGGTCCGATGCACGGCTTCCTGGTCACCCACGCCGAGGCCATCTCGATCGCGGCCTACCTCACACTGGGCGACCCGGCCGCGCCGCGCTACCGGCCCACCGTGCACTACGCCTACCACCCGTGCAACGATGCGGTGCTGTCGCTGCACGAACTCGCCGCGCGGCAGTGGCGGCTGCAGCCCAACCAGCGGCTGCTGCGCGACGAGATCGAAAGCGGCATCGACGAGCTGGGCGTGCTGCTGATGGGCCCGCCAGGCGGCGCCTATTGGTATGGCTCGCAGCTGTCGTGCGACGAGGCGCGCCGCATCGCACCGGCCAACAGCGCCACCACGTTGCAGGTGGTGGCCGGCGTGCTGGGCGGCCTGGCCTGGGCGCTGAAGCACCCGCGCGAGGGCATCGTCGAGCCCGAAGAGATGGACTTTGCCGAGGTGCTCGCCGTCGCGCGGCCCTACCTGGGGCCGATGACCGGCGTGACCACCGACTGGACGCCGCTGGCCGATCGCGGCTGGCTGTTCGAGGAGAGCGTGGACCGCAGCGACCCTTGGCAGTTCACCAACTTCAGGGTCGACTAGGGCCTGTTCACACGCGCCGCTGCTTCTCCTTCGACGAACCACTCTCGATCACCGCCACCACGGCGCGCATTTGTTCGGCCAGCACGCCGAGCACGTCGTCGAGTGCGAGGATGCCGACGAGCCCACCCTGCGCGCCCACCACCGGCACGCGCCTCACGCCGCGTTGCCGCATCGCGGCCAGCACGTCGAGCACGGTGTCGACCTCGCGCGCGGTCAGCGGCTCGCGGCTCATCACCTCGCCCACGCGCACCAGCGTCGGATCGACCTCCTTGGCGACGATGGCCGTCACGATGTCGCGGTCGGTCAGCATGCCCACGACCGCGCGCCCGCGCGGGCCCTCGCCCACGACCGCGCGACCGCTCGGGCCTTCGTCCACGACCACGAGGCAGCCGACATGGTGTTCGCGCATCAGGCGCGCCGCCTCGGCCACGCCCATCTGCGGCAGCGCGAACACGGTGTCGCGCGTGCAAAGATCACCGGCACTCAGGTTCTGCAGCATGGTGCGCTCCTTCGGGCTCTGCGTTATCAGTACGCATCGGGCATCGCCGGCGCGGCAGGTGCCGACGCGGGCGGCGCCGCGATCAGGCAGTCGGTGGTCAGCAGCAGGCTGGCGATCGACGAAGCGTTCTGCAACGCGAGCCGCGTCACCTTGGCCGGGTCGATCACACCCATCTCGAACAGATCGCCGAACTCGCGCGCCTGCGCGTTGAAGCCGTAGGCCCCGCTGCCGCGCACCACCTGCTCCAGGATCACCGAATCCTCCTCGGCGGCATTGCGCGCGATCTGGCGCAACGGCTCCTCGAGTGCCCGCTCCACGATGCGCAGGCCCGCCTGGATGTCGGGGTTGGCCTCGCGCAGCTCGGCCAGCACACGACGGCAGCGCACCAGCGCCACGCCGCCACCGGGCACGATGCCTTCGTCGACCGCGGCGCGCGTGGCATGCAGCGCGTCTTCGACGCGAATCTTGCGCTCCTTCATCTCCGCTTCGGTCGCCGCGCCGACCTTCACCACCGCCACGCCGCCGGCCAGCTTGCTCACGCGCTGCTCGAGCTGCTCACGGTCGTACTTGGCGGTGCTGCGCTCCTCGATCTGCTGCTTCAATTGCGCCACGCGCGCGCCGATCGCCTTCGCGTCGCCGGCGCCGCCGACGATCGTCGTGCGTTCCTTGCCGACCTCGACCCGCCGCGCGCGGCCCAGATGCTCGGGCGTGACCTTCTCCAGCGTCAGCCCCACCTGCTCCGAGACGACCACGCCACCGGTCACCAGGGCCAGGTCTTCCAGCATCTCGCGGCGTCGGTCGCCGAAACCCGGCGCCCGTACCGCACAGCACTTGAGCACGCCGCGCAGGTGGTTGACGACGAGTGTGGCCAGGGCGTCGCCTTCGAGCTCCTCGCAGACGATGAGCAGCGGCTGGTTCTGCCGCGCCACCAGCTCCAGCGTCGGCAGCAGGTCTTTCACCGAGGCGATCTTGCGGTCGGCCAGCAGGATCAACGGCTGTTCCATCACCGCGAGCTGCTTCTCCGGCTGGTTGACGAAGTAGGCCGAGAGATATCCGCGGTCGAACTGCAGGCCCTCCACCACTTCGAGCTCGCTCGCCACGCCCGAGCCGTCTTCGATCGTGATCGCCCCTTCGCGACCGACCTTGTCCATCGCCTGCGCGATCAGCTCACCGATCGAGCGGTCGTTGTTGCCGGAAATGGCCGCCACATGCGCGATCTCGGCCGAGCTGCGGCAGGGCGCGGCCAGGCGCTTCAACTCGTCGACCACGGCCGTCGTCGCACGCTCGATGCCGCGGCGCACGTCCATCGGGTTCATGCCGGCGGCCACCACCTTCATGCCTTCGCGCACCATCGCACGCGCGAGCAGCGTCGCAGTCGTCGTGCCATCGCCGGCCATCTCGCTGGTGCGCACCGCGACCTCGCGCACCATCTGCGCGCCCATGTCCTCGAACGGATCGGCCAGCTCGACCGACTTGGCGACGATGACGCCGGAGTTCACCACCGCCGGCGCGCCGAACTCGCGCTGCAGCAGCACCGTGCGTCCGCGCGGGCCTAGCGTGAGCATCACTGCGTCGGCCAGCGTGTTCACGCCGGCGACGATCTTGTGGCGAGCCTCCTCGCCGAACAGCAGCACTTTTGCAGCCATGGACCATCCACCGCGATGTTGTCGCCCTGGATGATCCAGCGGCGGACCGCCGCTGCGTTGAGTCAACGCAAGCGCGGGTCGACGGCGAGGGAGATCGCCCGAGACGCCGCGCACGACCGGCCGCGTCGACGCCGGACGCGGCGCTCGAGCCGGCCGTCGGAGCCTTCAGTTGGCGTTGAGGCTCGCGGCCGGAATCGCCACGTAGCTCGACGTACCGGGTCGCCGCCATTGAAGCTGCATCACGGCGCTGCCCCCGTTCTCGTAGTACTCGAGCGTGATCGGCACACGCTGGCCCGCCGTCAGGTTGACCGTCGAGCTCGTGTTGGTCGTCGCAGAGTGGTTCGTCCAGTTGTTGATCAGCTGCGAGCCATTGATCCACAGGCGCACGCCGTCGTCCGACACGGTGCGGAACCGATAGCTGCCGGTCGTGGGAATCGTGATCGTGCCGGTCCACCGCACCGAGAACTGATTTGCGGGAACACCGGTGCCCGGTGCGGCGCTGCCCCAATTGAAGTTGACTGCTTCGGTGCGAGTCAGCAGCGGGCTGCCCGCGAGCGCCATGCCGGTGTAGTAGCGGCCGACCAGGCCGCCGCCATTGACCAGCGGCGTCGGCGCCGATGCCTCGTCACTGCCGATTTCGCGAAGATAGGCCACGACACGCGCCACGTCGGCGTCCGACAGGCTGACGTTGTTGTGCGCCCGCACGGCAGCGTCGAGGGTCGGCGCCGAGCCGTCGTGCAGATACGGCGCCGTGGCCCACACATCGCGCAAGGTCGGCACGTCGATGCCGGTGAGCAACGCACCCAGCCGCTGACCGCTGCTCGGTTTGATGGTGCCGACGTTTGCGGGGTTGTTGCTGCCGCTGTTCGTGAAGGCCGTGCCGCCGTGGCACGCCGCGCAGTTCTGCGTCGTGAACACCTGACGGCCTTCGCTGGCCAGAGGGCTGAGTGCCCCGGTGGTTTGTCGGTACGGGCTGGGGTCGAAGCTGCTCAGCGAGGCGACGTAGGCCGCCAGTGCATCGAGATCGGCAGACACGCCTGCCTTGGTGGTGCCGAGCGGTTGGCTGCGCGTGCCGGTATTGAACTGCGCATCGCTCATCAGCCCTGTTCCACCCGCCAGCGCGCGGATCTGCCCCTCGAAGTCCTGCAACTCGTCGAAGTTGTTGCTCCAGTGCAGGAAGCCCTGCGCCGTGGACGCACGACCGCGCAGGTTGATGGTGTTGCGCAGCCCTTCGCCGGCGTGCGTGAGGTCCCACACGCGGCCGTCATGGCCGCCGTCGTTGTGGCAGCTTGCGCAACTCATGTACCGGTCGCGAGCGAGCCGCGTGTCGTGCGCGTCGTAGAAGAACTGCTTGCCTCTGAGCACGGTCGCGCTCAGCCGTTCGCTGGCCACGGCACCCATCGTCGCCACTGGCGTGGCCGACGCCAGACCTTGCTGCATCAGCGGCGACAGATCGAACACGCCGACGGTGCGGTCCATGAAGTTGTGGACATAGAGCGTGCGACGGTCGGGCGAGATCGCCAGCCCCTGCGGCGCACGCCCGACATCGATGCGCATCAGCTGGTGTCGTCCATGCGCGTCGAGCACCGCCACTTCGCGGCTCGTCTCGAGCGCGACGAAGAGGTACACACCCAGCGGATCGAACAGCGCGGCACTGGCCATGCTTGCGTTGTCGTGGTCGATGCGGGCCGCGAGGTCTTCCTGCTGCGTACCGAGAGCGATGCGCGAACTGATGGCCCGCACCGTGTTCTGGAAGTCCAGTGGCCGGCCGTCGCGCAGCATGCCGCGCAGGACGTTGTCCTTCTTGCTCGGCACGAATGCCTGCGTTCCGTCGGGCGACATCGCCGGTGCGCCCAAGTAGTTCGGAATGCCGCGGCCCTGGATCTCGGCATCGACATCACTGCTGTGCGCCAGTGTGATCGTGCGCTGCACCGACATGGCCGTGACATCGACGACGACGACTTCGCCGCCCGCCGGCACACCGTTGACGCTGGTCTGCACGATGGCCGTGCCCTCGCCGGGCAGCGCCGGCGTGATGAAGCGCGCGGCGTAGGCGGTGCGGCCGTCAGAGGCGATGCTCACGTGGCGAACGTTCAGCCCGACCGGCGCAGACGCACCGGCTGCACGCGTGGCCAGGTCGATGCGCTGCAGTGCACTGCCGGCCTCGAGGGCGACGACGGCCGCGCCCGCTGCGCGGGCCATGACGATGCCGTAGGGTTGCGAGCCGCGCGGCAGCGTGAGGGTCTGCGTCACCGCCAGCGTGGCAGTCGAGATCACGCTGACGGACGCCCCGCGCTGGTTGGTCACCCACACCTCGGCCCCACTGGGCGTCAATGCGAGCGAACGCGGTGCCGCACCGACGGTCAGCTCGACCAGCTTCGCCCGCGTGACGGCGTCGAAGACGCTCACGCTGTCGTTGTCCGGATTGACGACCCACAAGCGCGCGTTGCCGGTAGCCCGGGGCTCGAACAACAGGTTGGTCGACTGCACCGGTCGATCGGCCGCGAGCGGCAGATGGGCCGTGTGGATGATCGTCTGATAGCGCGTCGTGATGCCGTCTGTGGCGGCGACGGTGACATAGAACACACCGGCCCGCGCGAACGCATGGCTGGCCTGCGGGTTCGGCGAGAAGCCGGTGACGGGTGTGCCGTCGCCGAAGTCCCAGCTGTACATCACGTTCGCGCCAGTGGCGGTGGCGGTGAACGACACGGCACCGCCGACCTCACTCGGCGGCTGGGCGGCGGGCACGTCGAGCACGAGCGGTGCCTGGCCGGCCACGTCCCAGGCGATGTTGGCGCTGGCGCTGTTGTACCCGTCGCTGACGGCCAGCGTCACGGCATAGGTACCGGCCTCTGTCGGTGTTCCACTGACCTGCCCGCTCGCCACGTCGATCGACAGGCCGGGTGGCAGTCCGCTGGCGGACCAGCGCAAGGGGTCACCGTTCGGGTCGGTCGCGCTCGGCGCGAGGCTCACCGCGTTGCCGAGCACCGAACTCTGGTTGCCCGGCGACGTCAGCACCGGCACGACCGCGGTGTTCAATGCGGGCGCCACGTTCACCCGCATCAACCTGGCTTCCGACGGCACGCCGGCATCGTCGATCGCGAACAACATCCACATGCCGGGCGGCAGGTCGGAGGCGCGTGCAGGGATCTGCACCGAGAGTGTGCCGTCCTGCGCGTTGAACGGCAGGTCGACAAACCGCTGGTCCATGTTGAAGCCGTGCGTGGCCGAACCGGTCTTCACCATCGTCACGCGGCTGATCGGGCGGCCGCTCGCGACGGTCAACTGCACCGTGCGCCCGACGTCGACCACCGTCGGTGCGGTCGATACGACCGGCCTCGCGGCCGCCACGCCGCCTGCGGCGAACAGGTACGGCGGGTAGTAGATCTCCCGGTTCAGGTTGTTCGCCGAGCCCGACGGCGCGGGGGCACCGCCACCGAAGACCAGCACGCTGGCGTCGGGCAGCAGGAGTGCGTTGCCGTGATACAGCCGCGGCCGCACCGCCGAAGCCCCTACCGTCCACTGGCCGCTCTGCGGATTCCAGATCTCGGCTTCGTAGCTGACGTTGGTCATCGCGTTCCAGACCGAGCTGCCACCGGTGGCCAGCACCTTGCCGTCGGCCAGGATCGTCGCCACCGACAGCCGGCGCTGCCGCAGCATCGACGCCGTGGATGTCACCACGGGCGAGCCCGAGTTGATGTCGATGACCACGGCCTGGTTCGAGTTGCCGCCGTACTGCAGGATGCGACCGGGCGCGAACATCGCGGCGCTGGCGTCGTTGCCGGTCACGGCGCTGTTCAAGCTGCCGACATTGCTGACCGAACCGTTGCCGCCGGTATTGACGTAGTACATCTGCCCGCCACTGGCGTATCCAAAGACTCGGCCGTCGGGCGCGACGAAGTTGCGCGGGTACATGAAGTCAAATGCGCCCGTGCCGGCGCCGCCGAGCAGCCGGTAGGTGCCGTTGCTGCCGCGGATCTCGGGAAAGTCGGTGCCGCCGCTGCCGCCTTGCACGTAGACCTCGCCGTTCAGCAGCGTGGTCGACGTGGAGTACCAGCGCGAGCGGTTCATGTTGCTGCCCTTGGTCAGGGCATTGGTGCTCGGGTCGAGCACGGTCGCGCTGGGATTGCCTGTGTTGGTCGTGCCCGTCCCGGTCCAGTTGTCGCCGCCGGAAATCGCGATCGCGCCTCCGTCAGGCAAGAGCACCTGAGAACTGCAGAAGATGTCGACGCCGGTGGCGTTGCTGCCCGTCATGTGGGAGTCGTCAGCCGGATTCCAGATGTCGTAGACGAAGAAGCCGGTCTGCGTTCCGTCGTTCTTGGTGCCATAGCTCAGCACGCGGCCGTCGGCCGTGAGCACGCCGTGCACCGCCACCAGCGGCCACGGCATCACAGGCCCCCAGACACCCTTGCTGTTGGCGTCGGCGGGTATCGCCAGTCCGGGCGGCAGCGCCAACGCACGTTCGCGGTCTGCTCCGCCGGCCGGGCTGGAGGTGTCGCTGCTGTCAGGTCCGCCGCCACCGCAGGAAACGAGCAGCGTCGCCGCGCCCGCCACGACCCAGGAACAGTTCTTCGCCTTGCGCGTCGCCATCACACCCCTCCCCCGGCCTTCGGCAACAATCGGCCACAAGGCGTAACTAGATGTCAGAGGATGACCGGCGAGACGGTCTGGAGCAAGCCCGTGCCCTGGGGACTGGAAAACCCCGAGTCAGGGTGGTGTCTGGAGGATCGAACCGGGTCCGATCAGGCGGTGAAACGCAACACCCCGTCGTCGACGGCGCCATGCTTCAGCGTCAGCCAGTCCGCCAGAACGTTCTGGTTGAAACGCCACGGCTTGTGGCGGCCCTGCTTGGGCAGAGAGTCCAGATGGCGTTGGAAGTAGCCGGACGAGAAATCCACCAGCGGTTCACGGGCGAGCGATGCATCGGCGAGCACCGGCGTGGCCACCCGGGCGCCGCGGTCCGTCATGTGGTTCAGCAGCCGGCACAGGTAGCGGCTCGCGAGGTCGGCCTTCAGCGTCCACGAGGCGGCGGTGTAGCCGAAGGTCGCCGCAAAGTTCGGCACGCCGCTGTACATGACGCCCTTGTAGGGCACCAGGTCGGCCGGGTTCACCGCGTGGCCGTCGACGAAGGCCGTCGCGCCGCCCAGCAGCTGCAGCTCGAGCCCGGTGGCGGTGACGATCACGTCGGCCGGCAGCAGCTCGCCGCCGGCCAGCCGCAGGCCGCCGGCTTCGAAGCGCTGGATCGTGTCAGTGACCACCTGCGCCTGG
>JAEUPI010000119.1 GCA_016790175.1 Burkholderiaceae bacterium
GGCGCTAAAGGTTTACACCTACTCCAATAGAGGAATGTCACGCCGCGCACCCCTGTACCAGAATCCGCGCCGTCCGGCATCCGCATCTCGCCGGACACCTGCGCGGCATGCGCCGATCGCCGTCAGCGCATGTCGACCCGACATGCCGGCGGCGGCGGTTCACGCGGCGCGCGACGCGTGAGGCCAGCACGACGATGACCGACAGTCCCAAACCCGCACAGCGCCCGGCGCCACCGCAGCGCAAAGGCCTGTGGCGCCGGTTGATGGAGCCACCGAAGTACTCGACGCTGAGCATGGCGGTGTTCGGCGTGATCGGCGGCATCCTGATCTGGGGCGCGCTGAACACCGGCATGGAATGGACCAACCGCTCCGAGTTCTGCCTGTCGTGCCACGAGATGAAGATCCCGTACGACGAGCTGCAGAAGACGGTTCACTACAAGAACCGCTCGGGCACCACGGTGTCGTGCGCCGACTGCCACGTGGCCAGCAGCAAGACACCGGTGGACTACGCGCGCAAGTCGACGATGAAGCTGATCGCCGCGCGCGACGTCGTCGGCCACATCCTCGGCACCATCGACACGCCGGAGAAGTACGAGGCCCATCGCCTCGAGATGGCCAAGCGGGTGTGGGAGCGGATGAAGGAATCCGATTCGCGCGAATGCCGCAACTGCCACGACTTCAAGACCATGGACACCACCAAGCAGAAGGATCGCTCGGCAGTCAAGCACGAAGGCGCGATCGAGGACAACAAGACCTGCATCGACTGCCACAAGGGCATCGCCCACAAGCCGGTCCATCAGCAGCTCGAGCAGCAAGGCTCGGGCGACACCGCCACCAAGAGTTGACCGAAGGAAACCGATCGATGTTCGTCAAATCCGCTTTCGCCGTCGCACTGGCCGTCGCCGCAGGCGCGGCCTCGGCGGCACCGCCCGACTGGAGCAAGGTGCCGCCGCGCAAGATGACGCTGTTCTATCCCGGCCAGGCCTCGCTCGAGTGGGTGATGAACAAGGCGGACCATTCGGCGGTGCCCGACATCGTCGACAAGAAGCGCAGCTGCGCACGCTGCCACGAGGGTGACGCCAAGGAGGTCGGCGACAACATCGTCGCCGGCAAGCCGGTGGGCAGCTCGAAGACCGTGCTCGAGCCCACGCCGCTGGCCGGCAAACCGGGCGCGCTGCCGATCACCTTCCAGGCCGCGCACGACGGCAGCAAGATCTACTTCCGCTTCGAGTGGACGCCGCCGAAGATCGGCGCCAAGAAGATGGACGAGAAGAACGAGGTCAAGCTGACGATGATGTTCGACGGCGGCGGCACGGTCGAGGGCGCGAACCTCAACGGCTGCTGGGGCACCTGCCATGCCGACCTGCGCACGATGAAGCAGCCCAAGGACGACAAGAAGACCAAGTACATCAAGGGCGCCGACCTGGCCTCGGGCAAGTTCATGGACCTGATGCAGTTCCGCAGCGGCAAGGGCGAGAAGCCGGTCGACGGCTACGTGAGCGACGCGCGCCACACCGACGGCGGCAAGAGCCTGCTGAAGGCCGAAGGCAAGAAGGAGGGCAACAGCTGGGTCGTCACCTTCGAGCGCGAACTCGCAGGCAAGGGCACCGGCGACCACACGATCGCGCCCGACAAGATCTACAACTTCGGCATCGCGATCCATGAAGACCACACCGAGGCGCGGTTCCACTTCGTGTCGCTCGGCTACCAGTTCGCCCTCGACAAGGCGATACCCGAGGTCAAGAACCACATCAACGTCGGCAAACAATGATCCGCACCCGAGAAACGGAGCACCCATGAAGCGTCAACCGAATACAGCGCGTCTCGTCGGCGCCCTCGCCGTCGCCTGCATCGCAGCGTCCGGCGCTGCGCTGGCCGCGCCGCCCACCGCCGAGATGCTCTCGCACGCCTGCGCGGGCTGCCACGGCACCAATGGCGGCAGCGCCGGCCCGACGATGCCCAGCCTCGCCAGCCAATCCAAGACGGCCATCGTCGAGGCGATGAAGAAGTTCAAGAGCGGCGAGCGGCCGTCGACCGTGATGGGGCGCCTGGCCAAGGGCTACAGCGACGCCGAGATCGACGCCATCGGCGACTTCTTCTCCAAGCAGAAGTTCCATCCGACGAACCAGGTGATCGACAAGGCCAAGGCGGCGCGCGGCGCCAGCCTGCAGGAGGCCAGCTGCTCGCGTTGCCATCTCGACGACGGCAAGGAGGGCAAGGACGACACCCCGGTGATGGCCAGCCAGTGGCTGCCGTACCTGCAGATGCAGATGGCGCTGTACCTGACCGGCAAGCGCAAGATGCCCGAGAAGATGGAAGAGAAGGTCAAGCCTCTGTCGACCGACGATCTCGAGGCCCTGTTGCACTTCTACTCCAGCGTCAAGTAGAACGAGGACACGCTCATGTCTCTGAATCGCAGACACTTCATCACCATCGTCGGCGGCTCCGCCGGCGCCACGCTGGCCGGCTGCGCCGGCATGCAGGGCCCGATGGTCGGCGCCGGCAGCGCCGGCGAGCTGATGCCGCTGGGCAGCACGCGCCGGGTGGTCGTCATCGGCGGCGGCTATGGCGGCACGATCGCCGCCAAGTACATCCGCATGGCCGACCCCAAGACCGAGGTCGTGCTGATCGAGCGCGACGATCACTTCGTCTCGTGCCCCTTCAGCAACCTCTATGTCGGCGGCGTCCTGAAGGATCTGTCGTCGCTGACGATCCGCTACGACAAGCTCGCTGCCAACCACGGCATCAAGGTCGTGCAGGCCGAGGCCACCGCGATCGACCCGGCGGCACACATGGTGGTCACCTCGAAGGGCCGCATCGGCTACACCCGGTTGATCGTCTCGCCGGGCGTCGACTTCCGTCTGGAAGAGATGGCCGGGTACAACGAGGCCGCGATGGAGCGCATGCCGCATGCCTGGAAGGCCGGCCCGCAGACCCTGCTGCTCAAGCGCCAGCTCGACTCGATGGCCGACGGCGGCACGGTGGTGATGACGGTGCCGCTCACGCCCTACCGCTGCCCGCCGGGGCCGTACGAGCGGGCGAACATGATCGCTTTCTACCTGAAGCGCAACAAGCCCAAGTCCAAGCTGATCATGCTCGACGCCAACCCCGACGTCACGTCCAAGGGGCCGCTGTTCAAGAAGGGCTGGCGCGACAACTATGCCGCCAACTTCGAGTACCGCCCGGCGAAGAAGGTCACCGAGGTCGACGTCAAGGGCGGCGCCGTGCTGGTCGAGGGCCTGGAGACGGTGAAGGGCGACGTGATCAACGTGATCCCGCCGCAGCGTGCGGGCCGCATTGCCGTGGCCGCCGGACTGGTCGGCCCCGACAAGAACTGGTGCCCGGTGAATCCGAACACCTTCGAGTCGACGCTGCACAAGGACATCCACGTGATCGGCGACGCCTGCATCGCCGGTGCGATGCCCAAGTCGGGCTACTCGGCGAACTCGGAAGCCAAGATCTGCGCCGCCAACGTGGTCGCGTTGCTCAATGGTCGCGAGACCGTCGAGATGTCGGGCATCAACACCTGCTACAGCTACATCACCGACAAGCAGGCGGTCAGCGTCGCGGGGGTCTACAAGGCGCAAGGCAATGCGATCGTCGCGGTGCCGAATTCGGGCGGCGTGTCGCCGGCCGACTTCTCCAGCACGCAGGCCGAGGCGGTCTATGCCGACAGCTGGCTGCGCAACATCCTGACCGAGATGTCGACCTGAGTCGCCCGCTGCCACCGGCTTCGACCTGGAGGGTGCTGCGGCGTCTTCCAGGTCGGTCCGGCGGCCGGCGCGAATCGACTACCCGGATGGGCTATCGGGCCTCCCCCATAGCGGTAATAGACGCTGGCGCCCGCGTCGCCGGTAATAGCCGGTACCACCGGCGCTCGCGCACCGTATGCTGATGCGCCCGGCCTTCAGCCCCTGCGGCCCGCGCGGGGCGGCCGCACCCCACAGGAGACTGCTCGCATGAACTACGACAAGGAATTCGACGCCTCGGGTCTGTCGTGCCCGCTGCCGATCGTGAAGACCAAGAAGTCGCTCGCCGACATGGCCTCGGGCCAGGTGCTGCGCGTCGTGGCCACCGATCCCGGTTCGGTGGCCGACATGAAGGCATTCACCGAGACCACCGGACACACGCTGCTGTCGACCACCAACGAGGGCGGCAAGCATGTGTTCATGATCCGCAAGGCCTGAACGGCCGCTGCGACAGCCCCGCGCGGCTCCGTCGGTTGCCGCGTTCCGCGTTCATCAGGAGTCTTCGGCCATGGCCGCAAAGAAGATGGCGATCATCGCCTCCAAGGGTGCGCTCGACATGGCGTACCCGCCGCTGATCCTCGCTTCCACGGCCGCCGCGCTCGGCTGGGAGGTGCAGGTGTTCTTCACCTTCTACGGCCTGCAGCTGCTGCGCAAGGACCTGTCGGGCATCGCGATCAGCCCGCTGGCCAACCCGGCCATGCCGATGCCGATGCCGATGCCGGTCGTGGTGTCGGTGCTGCCGGGCATGGAAGCGATGGCCACCTCGATGATGAAGGCCAAGATCAAGAAGAAGGGCGTCGCGTCGCTGGAGGAACTGCGCTCGCTGTGCCTCGAGTCCGACGTCAAGATGATCGCCTGCCAGATGACGGTGGACCTGTTCGAGTTCGACAAGAACGAGTTCATCGACGGCATCGTGTTCGGCGGCGCCGCGACCTTCCTGCAGTTCGCCGGCGAGACCGACGTCTGCCTGTTCGTCTGACCGCAGCGATGGCCGCTGACGCTGCGTCGATCGCCACCGTCGTCGTCGCGGGCGGCTTCGCCGTCGCTTTCGCCTTCGGTGCGATCGCCGCGCGCAGCAACTTCTGCACGATGGGCGCGCTGTCGGACATCGTCAACATGGGCAACTGGGGCCGCATGCGCATGTGGCTGCTCGCGATGGCCGTGGCCGTGGTCGGGGCCGGCGCGCTGGCGCAGGCCGGGCAGTTCGACCTGTCGAAGTCGATCATGCAGCGGCCGATGCTGCCGTGGCTGTCGCTGCTCACGGGCGGCCTGGCCTTCGGCGTCGGCATGACGCTGGCCGGCGGTTGCGCCAACAAGAACCTGATCCGCGCCGGCGGCGGCAGCGTGCGTTCGATCGTCGTGCTGGTGTTCGTGGCGATCGCGTCGTACATGACGCTCAAGGGTCTGTTCGGCCAGTGGCGTGCCGCCTGGCTCGACCCGATGACGATCAACCTCGGCGAGATGGGCTGGAAGGACCAGAGCATCGCCACGGCACTGGCGCGCGCCTCGGGCCTGGCGCCGAAGACGGCCGCGATCGCCGCCATGGCGGTGGTCGCGCTCGCGCTGCTCGCCTTCGTGTTCAAGGACAAGCGCTTCCGCGGCAACGGCGTGCAGATCTTCGGCGGCGTGGCGCTGGGCGCGCTGGTGGTAGCGGGCTGGTACGTCAGCGGGCATCTCGGCTATGGCGAAAACCCCGACACGCTGGAAGACTCGTTCTTCGCCACCAACTCGCGCACCATCGAATCGATGAGCTTCGTCGGCCCGCTGGCCTACACGCTGGAGCTGCTGATGCTGTGGACCGACAAGTCGCTGCATCTGACCTTCGGCATTGCCAGCGTGTTCGGCGTCGCGCTCGGCTCGCTGGCCTGGGCGCTGTGGTCGCGCAGCTTCCACTGGGAAGGCTTCGCGTCGCTGGACGATCTGCGCAACCAGCTCGTCGGCGCCATGCTGATGGGCTTCGGCGGCGTGACCTCGCTCGGCTGCACGATCGGTCAGGGCCTGAGCGGCATCTCGACGCTGGCGATCGGCTCGTTCATTGCGCTGGCCGGCATCGTCGCCGGATCGGTGACGACGCTGAAGGTCATGCTCTGGCGCATGGAAAGCGCCGGCTGAGGCGACGCGGCGGGCTCAGGCGCGGCGTGCGCCGCCAGTCACCGAACGCAGCGCCGGACGGCCGGCGGGCAGATCCTGTCGACGCAGCAGTGACGCGAAGGCGTCGGCCTCGACGGCGACGCTGAACAGGTGGCCCTGGCCTTCGGTGCAGCCCTGCTGCAGCAGGAAGCTGCGCTGCGCCTCCTGCTCGATGCCCTCGGCCACGAGACCGATGCCCAGCGTGCGCGCCATCGCGATGATGGCGGTGATGATGCCGGCGCTGCTGGCGTCGGACGCCAGCTCGCGGATGAAGGACTGGTCGATCTTCAGGCTAGAGACCGGCAGCCGCTTGAGGTAGTTCAACGACGAGTAGCCGACGCCGAAGTCGTCGAGCGCCAGCGCAACGCCCATGTTGTGCAGTTCGGTGGCATTGCGGATGCTGGCCTCCGGATCTGACAGCATCACCGATTCGGTGACCTCGATCTCGATCGCGCTGGCCGGGAGCTGGTAGCGGTCGAGCGAGGCCGCCACCAGCGTGGGCAGCGCGGGGTCGCGCAGGTGGCTGGCGGCCAGATTCACGGCCACCGGCAGCATGGGCAGCCCGGCATCTCGCCACAACGCCAGCTGCCTGCAGGCCGCCGCCAGCACCCACTCGCCGATCCGACCGACGAGGTTGCACTCCTCGGCCAGGCCGATGAAATGCTCCGGCAGCACGAGACCACGCTCGGGGTGGCGCCAGCGAATCAGTGCCTCGGCGCCGGTGATGCGGCGATTGGCCAGTTCGATGCGCGGTTGGAAATGCAGCACGAAATCGCCGGTGTCGACCGCATGCCGCAGCTGAACCTCGGTGTTCAGCCGTTCCATCGCGCGCGCCGTCATCGACGGATCGTAGAAATGGAAGCTGCCCTTGCCGGTCTCCTTGGCGCGGTACATCGCGTTGTCGGCGTTCTTCAGCAGCGTCTCGATGTCCTTGCCGTCGTCGGGGAACAGTGCGATGCCGACACTGCCGCCCACATAGAGCTCGGTGCCCTGGATCGTCACCGGCTCGCACAGGGATTCCACCAGACGCCGTGCGACGACGATCGCGTCGTCGGCGCCGTTGACGTCGGTGACCATCACCGTGAATTCGTCGCCGCCCAGCCGGGCGATGCTCGGCGTGTCGCCGTCGAGCTGCGAAACCCGGCTGACCGAATCGACCACGCGGATCGAGCGCACGAGCCGATCGCTGACGATCTTCAGCAGCTCGTCGCCGGCGCCGTGTCCCATGGTGTCGTTGACCCGCTTGAAGTTGTCGAGGTCGACGAACATCACCGCCACCTGCGAATGATGACGCTCCGCATAGTGCAGCGCGGCCTGCAGCTGCTGCATGAACAGCACGCGGTTCGGCAAACCGGTCAGCGTGTCGTAGTAGGCCAGACGCCGGATCTGTTCCTCGGCATCGGTGCGTTGGGTCACGTCGTGAATCGCGCCCACCAGATGCAACGCACCGCCGTTGCTGTGGCGCTCGACGACCTCGACTTGCTGATGCACATGGCGCACGTTGCCGGAACGGCGCACCAGGCGGTGCTGGATCGAGAAGCCGTGGCCCTCTCGCACCGCCTTGGCAAACGCCTCGCGCACTCGCAGGCGGTCCTCCAGGTGCACGCAGCCGAGCAGCGTGTCGCGTTCGACGCTGCCCTGCGCCGGATCCAGCCCCAGGATGCGCCAGGCCTGATCGGACGGCACGATGCGATCGTCGGTCACCGACCAGACCCAGTCGCCCATCTCGCCGATGCGCTGCGCATTCGACAGCCGTCGCTGACTCTGGTGCAGTTCGTTGATCGCCGCACTGGCGCGCAGCATGTAGCGCACGCGGTGCGCCAGGATCGGCCAGTTGATCGGCTTGGTGATGAAGTCGGTTGCCCCGACACGGAACGCCCGTTCGATCGACTGCACGTCGTCCAGGCCCGTCATCATCACGACCGGTATGTTCTGCCCGCCGGGCAGGGCACGCAGCTCCTCGCAGGCGGTGAAGCCGTCCTTGACCGGCATGCTCACGTCCATCAGCACCAGGTCGGGCATGCCCTGCTGCACGGCCGCGATCGCCTTGGCGCCGTCTTCGGCTTCGACGACGTCGAAGCCGGCACGGCTCAGCGTCGCCCGGGTCAATCGCCGGCCGCCGGCGTCGTCGTCGACGACGAGGATTCTGCTGGTCGTGCTCATGGTCGTGCGCCCCCCGCTGCGTGCCGAGGGTCGCCCACCCGGATCCGGCGCCCCGTGTTCATGCATGCACTCCCGTCTCGGCGCGGAGCACGGGCAGCAGCGCGCGGAAGTGCATGTCGATCGCCTGCATCATCGGCCGAGCGGCGACGAGGTCGCCGGACTTGCCGAGCTGCTCCATCTGCTTGCACATCTCGCCCAACTGGCTGGCGCCCACGTTGTGACTCGACGACTTCATCGCATGGGCCACGCGCACGATGGCCGGCGCATCGCCGCCGTCGACGGCCGAGCGCAGCGTCGCGAGGTGAGCGGGCGCCTCGTCGACGAAGATGCCGATCACCTCGGCCAGCACGCCGCCGCTGCCGTCGGGGTCGAGCGCGCGGATGTTGTCGAGCGCGCGCTGGTTCAGTTCGACAGCGCCGGCCTGGCCCATTGCAGCCGGGGCGGTGGCGAGCATGCCGGACTGGGTCGGTACCGCGTCAAGTTCGTGGTTCTTCACCTCGACCAGCGCCGCGGGCAACCAGCGTGTCATGGTGGCCACCAGCTGGTCACGGGTGTAGGGCTTCGGCAAGTGATCGTCCATGCCGGCGCTCAGGCACAGGTCAGCATCGCCGACCAGCGCATTGGCGGTCAACGCCACGACGGGGATGCGCGGCGCGCGATCGAGTCCGCGCTCGCGCTGCACCGTCGCCTCCCACTCGCGGATCGCCCGCGTGGTGGCATAACCGTCGAGCACCGGCATCTGGCAATCCATCAGCACGATGTCGAATCCGCCGCCTTGCACCGCCGCCAGCGCGAGCTGGCCATTGGGCACGATCTCGTACGGGCAGCCCATCAGGTGGAACATCTTTCGCGCGACATACTGGTTGACGGTGTTGTCTTCCGCGAGCAGCACCCGCGCGCGGATGCGGGTGGCATTGGCCGCCACGGCACCGGGGCCGGACGCGCTGGCCGTCGACACGCCCAGCGCCTGCGACAACGCGCGGTACAACTCCTGCCGTCGCACCGGCTTCGACAGGTAGGCGGCCATGCCCAGCTCGCGCGCCCGCGTCAGCTCGGCGTTCGAATGCAGCGAGGTGACCATCACCATCGCCAGATCCTTCAGCAGCGGATCGCCGCGCACGGCGGCCGCAAAGTCCAGGCCGTTCATGCCGGGCATCTTCATGTCGACGATGGCCAGGTCGATGCGCTCGCCGCGCTGGCGTGCCTGGCGCAACCGCTCGAGGGCGTGCGCGGCGTTGCTCATGCTTTCGTGGCGCATGCCCGCCAGCCGCACATGGTGTCCGAGGATCTCCCGGTTGGTGGCGTTGTCGTCGACGATCAGTGCACGCCGCCCGACCAGCTCCTTCGGGTAGGCCACCGGCGGCAGGCCGTCGGCCGCCACCAGCGGCAACGAGAACCAGAACGTCGACCCCTTGCCTTCGACACTCTCGGCGCCGATCTCGCCGCCCATCAGCTTCACGAGGTGCCGGCAGATGGCGAGGCCGAGGCCGGTGCCGCCGAAGCGGCGCGTCGTCGAACCGTCGGCTTGTTCGAACGGCGTGAACAGGCGCTCGCGCGTGACCTCCGACATGCCGATGCCGGTGTCCTGCACGCGCACCAGCAACTGCTGCGGCTCGACGCGGCGCATGTCGATCAGCACCTCGCCCGCCTCGGTGAATTTCAGCGCATTGCCCAGCAGGTTCGTCAGCACCTGGCGGAAGCGGTACGGATCGCCCTTGATCGCCACCGGCAGCTGTTCGTCGAAGCGGCAGGCCAGCTCCAGGTTCTTCGCGTGCGCGCGCGGCGCCAGCAGCTGGACCACGTCCTCGGCAGCCTGGTAGAGGTCGAAGTCCAGCACCTCGACCTCCAGCTTGCCGGCCTCGATCTTCGAGAAGTCGAGGATGTCGTTGATGATCGACAACAGCGTCTCGCCGGAACTTCGCACCGTCTCGACGAGCGGCCGCTGTTCGTCGTCCAGCGGCGTCTCGAGCAGCAGTTCGGTCAGTCCGAGCACGCCGTTCATCGGCGTGCGGATCTCGTGACTCATGTTGGCCAGGAATTCCGACTTCGCCCGGCTGGCGCGCTCGGCCGCCGCCTTGGCAATGCGCAGCTCCTGTTCGCTGGCACGCAGCGCCTGCTCGGCCAGCGCCCGCTCGGTGATGTCGAAGAACACCGTGTAGGCGCCGACGACCTCGCCCTGATCGTTGACGTCGGGCACATGGCGCCCCGAGTGCCATACCGGATTGCCCTGGCGGTCGACGCGCTGGCGTTCGAGCGGCACCGACGCCCCGGACATCGCCGCCTGCAGGTTGGGCTCGATGTCGGCCCACACGCCGGGGCCGACGACCTCGGCCACCTTGCGTCCCGCCACGTCCTGCTCGGTCTTGCCGAGCCACTGCTCCTGGGCGCGGTTGATATAGCGATAGCGGTAGTCGGCGTCGATGTACGACACGGTCACCGGGATCTGGTCGACGATCGTGCGCAGCCGCCGCTCCGAATGGCGCGTCGCATCGAGCTCGCGCTGCTCCACGCTGACGTCGAGCGCCACCATCTCGTGACCGAGCACAGCGCCCTGCGGGTCCTGTTGCGGCCAGAGCTCGATCTGCAGCGTGCGCAGCACCTGATCCGCGCCGAGCACCGTGACCCGCAGACGCTGAGCCTGGGCGGCGGCGGCCGATCGGAGGGCCGCCGACATCGAGGCCTTGTCCTCGAGTGCGAGCAGGTCTTCGACCGGGCGGCCCGGCAGGGCCTCGAGGGCGATGCCGAAGCGCGCCGCGAACAGCGGGCTCGCTTCGACGACGCGCCCCTGCGGATCGAGCAGCGCACACAGGCTCTTCATCGTCGACGGCGATGGGCCCGATTTCGTCGCCCCCCCGTCGACGCTGTCGTGAACGGCCAGCGCGTCCAACCCCGGCGCGTGCGCCGGCTTCAGCCACTGCCAGACAAGCAGCAGGCCCAGCACCAGCACCGAGATCGGCATGTTCCACGTCAGCGCGCGGGTCCACCAGGCCCACAGGTCGACGCCGATGGCCGCTGCGACCGTCAGCACCAGGAGCAGACGCACCTGCGAGAAGCCGGCATCCTGATTCAGCGGCCGGGCGGAGCGCCGTGCTCGCTTCGGCTGCCGTTGCGCCGTGCTCACGATGCGACTCCTTCGAAAGGCGTCGACGCCAGTTCCGCGACATCGAGCACCAGCACCTCGCCGTTGCCCACGGCCTCGCGCGTCAAGCCCAGCATCTGCCGCAGCACGCGCGCCACGCCCTTGCTGCCCACGAGCAACGGCATCGACCATGGCGCCGACAGCATCTCGGCGATGGCATGCTCGATACGGCGGGTGAACTCGGCATCGGATTCGCCGCCCGGCGGCGTCTGCCCAGCGCGCAGCGCGGCTTCGGTCGCCTCGATCCGGCAGAGGTTCCACTGGCCAAGGCGCCGCTCGCGCAGCGTCGGCATTTCGCGCACCGGTATGCCACCGAGCACGGCGCTGGCGATGCCGGCGCTTTCCTTCGTGCGCAGCAAGTCGCTGGCGAAGATCACATCGATCGGCCAGCCGGCGTGGCGCACCTGCCGGGCCGCGTCGGCAATCTGGCTGCGTCCGAGCGCGGTCATCGGCATGTCGAGATCACCGCCGCAGCGCAGACCATCGAGGTTGGCCTGGGTTGCCCCGTGGCGCACGAACACGAGACGTCGCCCTGCGGCGTCGCCGCCCTTCGCAGGCGCCCGGTTCATGCGAGCGCGCTTTGCGGCGCAAAGCGGATCGGCGTACCGGGATGGCGCTCGCGCGGCGCCGCGTGCAAGGCCGTCCACTCGGTGCCCGGCGGATGTTCGCCGCGCAGCCATTCGCGGATGAAGGCGATCTGGTTGCGGTCGGCCAGCAGCGGCGCGTGACCCGTTTCGGGCAGATGCATGATCGTCGCCTGCTTGCCGCGCACCATGCGCTCGATCGTCGGCGGCAGCAAGGCATCGGACTGCAGGCCGTGGATCAGCAGGATCGGGCAATGCACATGCCGCCACTGGGTCCATTGCTGCAGACTGCGGCGTGCCGACAGCCGGTAGGCCTGCAACGCGCGCACGTCATGGCGGTAGATGCGCCCACCCTCCTCGTCCGACCAGCGGGTCTGATGGAACGTGAGGTTGAAGCGGATGTCGTCGCTCACCGGGCCGTCGTTCTTCTGCGACGCGCCCACGCGACGCAACATGTCCGCGGGCTCGCGGAACACATAGTGGCGTGCGAGCGTCTGGGCCCGCCGCCGCCGCCGATTGGCCGGGATATGCGGGCCGATGTCGTTGAGGATCAGCTGCTTGACCAGCTTGGGGTGCTTGGCGATCAGCTCGATCGCCGCCGAGCCGCCCATCGACGAACCGAGCACCGTGACCGGGCCGGCGCGCAGGTGAACGATCAACTGTCGCAGCTGCTCGGCATAGGTGGCCAGCGAATAGTCGCCTTGGTCGGCCAGCCAGCCCGAGCGGCCGCGGCCGACCCAGTCCATGCAGATCAGGCGGTGCTGATCGCAAAGGTCCGAAGCCAGGTAATTGAAGCGCATCGCCACGTTGGCCACGCCGCCCACACAGACCATCACGGGTGCGTCGATCGGCCCCCAGTCGGCATACGACACATTGACCTTGTAGGGCCGCTTCAGGCGTCGCACCGTGTCGGGCTGGAGCCGCGTCGGGTGCACGTAGTCGAAGTGCGAGAGGCGGAACTGTCCGTGGAAGCGGCCCACGATCTGGCTGGCCACCGCGATGTAGTGCTTCCAGCTCGTCAGGACCCGTCGCGTCGTGGGCAGCGGCGGTTCCCAGTGCGGATCGAACAGCGCGGCCGGCACGGTGTCGCCGGCGATCTCGTCGCGCGCAATCAGTTTGACGTTGGCATTGACTAAGGCACTCATATCCGCTTGTTGTCTTGTTCGGTCCCTGTGCATGCACCGGCTGACTGCTGCCGGTGGACTGCGCGCGCGTGATTTGCTTGTGCGGCGCGCAATCTCCTCCCGCGAACCCTGCACCGCGGCAACAAAAAGTGTCGTTGAGCGGGTCGCCGGTCGCGCGGCACTTTCGCACGACAGCGAAAACGGTTTCCAGGCCATGCCGGCCGTGCGTGCATGAGTGCGCGCCGGTGAACAGAAGGCAGGGTCGCCTGTTGTTCACCGACGGCACAACAAACCAAGCAAGCGAACGAACTGCTTCATTTTTCTCGTCGGCATCGATCTCCCATCCCGAGGTCCGCCGACGGCGCCCCTAGACTGATCGTTGCCCGTGCCGTCTCGGCCGTGCATTGCCCTCCGCCAAACCCGATGTCTCAATCCGTGTCCCGCGCCGTCGACAAGGCGCAATCGCAGATGATCCTCATCGCGGTACTGGTCTGCCTGTTCTCGATCGGCATGGCGGGCCTGCTCAACTACTTCAAGTACCGCACCACGGCCGACCGCCTGATCAAGGAGCGGCTCGTCGTCGTGGGCCAGGGCATCGAAAACAGCATCCGCTCGTCGCTGGCGCTGGGCCTGCAGTTCTCGGACCTCGGCACGCTGCCCGAGATGCTCGAGCGCGAACGCAGCACCGACCTGCTGATCCGCAGCATCGAGATCTTCGACACCGAAGGCAAGCTGCTCTACGGCACCGACCGCCTGCGCGCGCTGCGCGGCGCGCCGAAGAAATGGGTCGACGAGGCCCAGGACGCCGCAGGCGACCAGTGGATGGTCAAGGACGGCGCGGACTCGGCCGTCGGTATTCCGGTCAAGAACAATTTCGGTCTGGTGATCGGCCATCTGGCGCTGCGCTTCGATGATTCGCGGCTCGCCGCCGTCACCGCCGGCGTCGCGCGCGAGATTGCCGGCATCGCCCTGGTGGTGTTTCTGGTGTCGGCCGCCGTCGCGACCCTGGCGCTGGTGACGGTGCTCGACCGCATGTCGACCGATCTGGCCGCCGTCGAGCAGGCACTGCATCAGGCGGTCACACCGTCCGAATCGACCAAGCTCCCGACGCGCGGACCGTTCGCCCGCCCGCTGATGCGCTTCTTCGACACCGTGCGGGCGGCCGAGTCGCAGATCGCGATGCTCCGCGCACGACTCGGTCGAGGCGGCAGCTGATGGGTCGCTCGTACCTGCGCGCGGTCTACCTGCGTCTGGCCGGCGTGATGATGCTCGTCATCATGGCCGCGCTGGCCGCCGACGCCTATTTCTCGCACCGCGTCTTCGAGCGTGTGCTGGCACCGGACATGGCCAGGAAAGTGGCCGCCGGCGGTGCCTCGTTGCGGACGGTGCTGCTGCGCGCGATGGAGCACAACGTCGCGTTCAACCAGATCTACGGCATCGAGCAGACCTTCGACGAGTTGAAGGCGTCGATCCCCGACGTGGCCTATACCGCCGTCACCGATGCCGCCGGCCAGATCGTCTACGAGCGATTCACGCCGCCGGCCGGCATTGCCGAGTACGTGCGGCGCCCCGAGGTGCTGGCCCGGCTCGACAATCCCGACAGCGCGGCGCCCACGGTCCGATTGGCCGATCAGTACCTGGTGACGCTGCCGATCGTTTCGGCGTCGCAGGAGCGCGTCGGCATGCTGCACATCGGCGTCAGCGTGGACTTCATCAACCGCATCGTCACCGAATCGGTGTTCGACGTGGTGGTGGTGCTGGTCGTCACGCTCTTCCTGACGCTCGAGTTGCTGCATTTCCTCGCTGGCGCCCGCCTCGAGTCCTCGCTGCGCGCGCTCGGCGACTCCTTCGAGCGCGGCGCCGCCGGCGACTTCAGCAGCCGTCCCGACCCCGCGCGGGCCGGCGCCTTCGGCAGCGTGGTGCAGGCCCTCGAGGCGGTGCGCACGCGCGTGAACCAGAACTACGAGGCGCTGGTGCACGAAGTCGAGGCGGTCCGCAGCCGTCCCGCCCATGAACGACCCACGGCTCTGGACAGCGTGCGCAGCGGCATGCTGGCGCTCGCGAGCCAGTACCGCATGGGCAACACGGCCGAACCGGCGGAACGGGCCGACGACAGCGATCTGGTCAAGGTCCGCGCACCGTTGTTCGCCTTCATCCTGGCCGAGGAACTGACGCGCCCGTTCCTGCCGGGCTATGTCAAGGACCTGCTGGTGCCGGTGCCCTGGCTGTCGCCCGAGATCGTGGTCGGGTTGCCGATCGTGTTGTTCATGCTGATCGTGGCACTCGGTCAGCCGCTGTTCGGCACGCTCAGCGAGCGCGTGGGCAACCGCCGTGCGATGCTGGTGGGTGCCGTGATTGCAGCCGCCGGGTTCGCGGCCTGCGCGATGGCCGTCTCGGTGCTCGACCTGCTGTTGTGGCGATCGCTGTGCGCGCTCGGCTACGGCATGGTCTTCGTCGCCGCACAGGCCCATGTGCTCGAGCATTCCACCGCCGGCAACCGTGCGCGCAGCTTCGCCGTCTTCATCGGCGCCATCATGGTCGCCACCGTCTGCGGGCCGTCGATCGGCGGCATCCTGGCCGACAACATCGGCGAACGGCAGACGCTGTTCCTCTCGGCGATGCTGGCGATGCTGTCGATCGCGGCGATCCGGCTGATGCCGGACACCCGGCCAGCGACTCATTCGTCGAATGCCGGCGTGGCGAAGCTGCCCGGTCCGCGCGAGGTGCTCGCGCTGCTGGTCAACGGCCGCTTCATGACGGTGACGGGCCTGGCGGCGGTGCCCGCCAAGATCCTGCTGACCGGCATGTGCTTCTATCTGGTGCCGCTGTACCTGCTGTCGATCGGCAGCACGCAGGCGGTGGCCGGTCGTGTGCTGATGACCTACGGCATCGTGATGGTGCTGGTGTCGCCGATCGCGGCCAGCTATGCCGTGACGAAGGCCCGCATGGAATGGCTGGTCACCGCGGGGCTCGTGATCTCGGGCAGCGGCGGCCTGCTGCTGCTGATGGGCAACCACGTGATGTGGGTGTTCGGCGCGGTGCTGCTGGTCGGCCTGGGCCAGTCGCTGTCGATGGCCGCGCAGAGCGCGCTGGTTCGCGAGCATTGCGAGCGCGAGGTCGCCCGGCTCGGCGAGCCGATGGTCTATGGCGTCTACCGCCTGCTCGAACGCCTGGGCAATGCGATCGGTCCGATCGTGGCTGGATTGCTGGTGATCGCCGTCGGGTATCGACACAGTTTCGTGATCACCGGTGCCGCGGTCCTGACCAGCGGCGCCTTGTTTGCCCTGCTCACCGTGTTGTCGCGCCCGCGCACTGCGCCTGCGACCGAAGCCACTGCTTGAACTTGCTGAACTTGCCTGAACGGGTCCTGCCATGACGAAACCCTCCCCCCACCGCCGACTGATCACCTCTGCACTCGTGTCGCTGGCATTGCCCGGTGTCGCCTGGGCGCAGACTTCGAAGACGCTGGCCGCGGCGGCGCCCGGCGCGGCCAAGCGGCCGCCCGGCGTGCGGCCGCTGCGCATCTATGCGATCACCTTCCGCGGCATGACCGAGGTCGAGAAGGGCTTCGAGGAGCACTTCGCGTCGCGCAAGATTCCGGTGCAGATCACCTACCGCGACCTGAATCGCGACCCCAGCCGCATGGCCGGCTTCCTCGACGAGATCCGTGCCACCAAGCCGGACCTCGTCTACACCTGGGGCACCTCGGTGACGCTGGGCGTGGTCGGCCCCTACGACACGCCGACGCCCGAGAAGTACATCCACGACATTCCCGTGGTGTTCACGCTGGTGGCGGCGCCTGCGCTGGCCAAGATCGTGGCCGACAACGGCCAGCCGCGGCCGAATCTGACCGGCGTGGTGCACATCGCGCCCGTGGCGGCGCAGATCCAGGCCATGGCGTCGTATCGGTCCTTCAAGACCCTGGGCGTGCTGTACACGCCCACCGAGCAGAACTCGGTGGTCATCGTCAACGAGCTGCGCAAGCTCGGCAAGGAAAAGGGCTTCGACGTCGTGGAGCGGACCTTCAAGCTCGACGCCGAGCGCAAGCCGACCGCCGAGGGCGCGGCCGAGCTCGTGCGCGAGTTGAAGGAAGAGAAGGCCCAGTGGATGTACCTGCCGCCGGACAGCTTCCTCGGCACGCAGGCCCGCGACACCATCATTCCGGCGGCGATGTCGCTCGGCCTGCCGACCTTTGCCTCGACCGAACAGTTGATGCAGGCGGGCGCGCTGTCGGGGTTGGTGAGCCGCTACCAGAGCGTCGGCGAATTCACGGCCTTCAAGGCCGAGCAGATCCTCGTCGGCAAGCAGCAGCCGAGCAGCATCCCGATCGAGCCGTTGAAGCGCTTCTCGTACCAGGTGCGCATCAGCGCGGCCGAACGCCTGAAGCTGATGCCGCCGCTGCCGATGTTCAACTACGCCGAGATCATCACCGACGCGCCGATTCCGCAGTAACGGGCCGGGGATGGTTGCAGCGGCCCGGCGCGCCGGCGGCGCGGCCGGCCACTACGGCGCGATGCCGGTGTTGCCGGCCATGCCCACCAGGGCGGGCATGTTGACGCGGCGCGGCTTCACGCGGCCGCCCTGGCTCTTGAGCCAGGCCTCCACCACCTCCCACACCGGCTTGACACCGGGCGCGTTCTTCGCCTCTTCGGCCACCGGCGCCCAGCCGGCGACCTTGTAGGTCTTGCCGGCCTCGATCGGCTTGTCACCCAGGCGCATGTCGCCGATGCGCGAACCCATCTTCGCGTTCGGGTCCATCGTGTAGCTCATGCCGCCCACGCGCACCATGTCGCCGCCCTGCTGGTAGTACGGGTCGGGGTTGAAGAGGTTGTCGGCCACGTCCTCGAGCACGGTCTTGATCGTCTCGCCGCTCATCGACGTCAGCGTGGCATAGGGGTAGGTGATCGCCAGCTGGTCCATCAGCAGCTCGCGCGTGATGGCCTCGCCCGGCAGCAGGCTGGTGCCCCAGCGAAAGCCCGGCGAGAACGCGAGGTCGGCGCCTTGCACCTCCATCAACGCGTCGCAGACGAGCTGGTCCCAGCTGCCGTTGAAGTTGCCGCGACGGTAGAGCAGGCCGTCGGTGACGGCGAGCTTCTCGTCGAGCTTCGCGGCATGTGGCGCGCGCAGCTTCGTGATCAGCGCCTGCATGGCGGCATCGGGCACCAGCGCGTTGGAGAACACCGGCAGCAGCCGGTAGCGGAAGTCGGCCACCTTGCCGCCCTGCACCTGAAAGTCCATCACGCCGAGGAACTTGCCGTTGCTGCCGGCGTTGGTGACGAGCGTGGTGCCGCCCGCGTTCTTCACCGGCACCGCGACGGGTACGCCGTCGTGTGTGTGGCCGCCGAAGATCGCATCGACGCCGCGCACGCGCGAGGCCATCTTCAGGTCGACGTCCATGCCGTTGTGCGACAGCACGACGACGACCTGTGCGCCCTTGGCGCGTGCCTCGTCGACCATCTTCTGCAGGTTGGCGTCCTGGATGCCGAACTCCCAGTCGGCAACCAGATAGCGCGGATTGGCGATCGGCGTGTACGGGAAGGCCTGGCCGACGATGGCCACCGGCACGCCGTTGATCGGGCGGATCACGTAGGGTGCGAACACCGGGTCGCCGAAGTCGGCGGTCTTCACGTTCTGGGCGACGAAGTCGACGCGGTGCGCCGCCGCGCCGCTGCCGGAGCCGCCTTTGAAGTCGCCGTCGACGATCTGCTTCACCCGCTGCATGCCGTAGGTGAACTCCCAATGCCCGGTCATCACGTCGACGCCGAGCAGCTTGGCCGCGTCGACCATGTCCTGCGCGTTCGTCCACAGCGCAAGCGCCGAGCCCTGCCAGGTGTCGCCGCCATCGAGCAGCAGGGTACCGGGGCGGCTCGCCCTCAGTTGCTTGACCAGGGTGGCCAGGTGCGCAAAGCCGCCGACCTTGCCGAAGCGTCGTGAGGCCGCTTCGAAGTCGAGGTAGGTGTAGGCATGTGCGAGATCCGAGCCGGCGGCCACGCCGGCGGCCTTGAGCAGGTGCTCACCCACCCGATGCGGCCACTGGCCCTGCATGGCGCCGATGCCGAGGTTGACACTCGGCTCGCGAAATCGGATCGGATTCAGCTGCGCATGGCAGTCGGTGAAATGCAGCAGCGAGACCGCGCCTGCGCCCTTGAACGCAGGCGGCAGGTCGTACAACGCCGCCTGCGCGCTGGCGGCATCGGCGTCGGCCATGCGCGCCAGCGGCAGCCCGGCAGCGGCCGCCATGCCCAGCAGATGAAGGAACTCCCGTTTGTTCAGATCCACACGATCACCGCTGACCCGCTCTGGCCAGAAACAATGACCCGCGCGAGGCGGGCTCGATAGCGGTCACTGATTGACCGGCGACTTCGGGTCGAGCAGCAGCGCCATCACGTCGCGCAGCTGCTGCTCGTTGAGCAGCCCCATATGGCCGAAGCGCGGCATGTTCGAACAGGCGGCAAAGGCCTTGCTGTTCCACAGCTTGGCCCAGGTGTACTGCACGATCGGCGCCGACGCCGGGTCGGCTGGATCCTTTACGCCACGGACCTTGCCGTAATTCCACAGGCTGGGTCCGATGGTGCCGTAGGCGATCTCCTTCTGATCGATCTGATGGCAGTTGTAGCAATTGGCGCCGTTGCTCTTCGGGTCGGCCGAGGCGTCGGTCCAGGTCATGCCGCGGCCGTTCTGCGCCAGCTTCTCGCCCTCGCGCCAGTCACCGAGGTACTGGCCGCCGGCGGGTGGCTTCACGCTGGCCAGCGAAGCCGCCTCGATCTGTTTCGCCACGTCGGCGCCGGGCGGCTTGTCGGACGAGCAGGCCTTCTGCCCCAGATCCTGGTTCAGGCGGTCGACCTTGGCAATGCCCTGATCGCGAAACGAGGCCTTGACCACTGCCGTGGCCTGCGCATCGAGCTCGGCCGGCGAGGGCAGGCCGGCACAGCTGGTCAGCGTGGCGGCGACGGCGAGCGTGGTCCACGCAAGGCGGCGGTGCATCGTCATCTTCCGATTCCTCTCAACGCTTGATGGCGGGCGCGATCGATTCGGCACCCTTGGCATTGACGCCCATGTAGACGCCGAGCGCGATCGTCGCCTCGGACCCGAACCCGGGATAGGGGAACCGTTGCTGTCGATAGCAATCGTTCAGGCGCAACTGCATGCCCCACATCTGGCCGTTGCTCACGCGGTAGGCCGGCCACGCGGCAAAGCCGATGCCGTCGCCCGGATTGCGTGTCAGGTTCGGCAGGTCCTGCATCCGGATGCGCTTGCCCTCCTCGCTGTGGCAGGCCGCGCACGAGAAGTCGTAGGGCCCCGCGCGGTAGAAGAAGACGCGCTTGCCGATCTCGTACATGCGCTTTTCTTCGGCGTGGTTCTGCGGCAGATTGAAGCGGCCACCGCGCGAAGCCGCGGCCACATAGGTGGCCAGCGCGGTCACGTTGTTCTGCTCGCCGCGGCCGAACGGCGTCTTGATGATCTCGTCGGCATTGAAGCCCTGCAGCGCGGCCATGCAGGTCACCAGCCGCGACTCGAGGTCCTGCACCTTGCCGGTGTCGGCGAAGTAGCGCGGCAACTCGACGAACGCCCCCTTCACGACGCCGGGCCCCTTGCCGAGGTCACAGGCCTCGAGCGTGGCGTTCTTCGGGCCGCGCCGGGTCTTCCACAGGTCTTCGCCCTTGGCCTCGAACAGATCGGCCGGGTTGCCGTCTTCGAGCATCTTGCGGTATTCGGCGATGTGGTCGCTGGCGGACTTCTGGGCATAGGCAGTCGCCCCTGCCAACGCCAGCGCGATCGCGAAAGCCACGTGCGGTGTCTTCACGTTGTCTCCTGCTGTGCGCAACGGCATCCGACGCCGCACACGCCTTGTTGTGATTGCGCCCGGCGGCCGCGGCCGCCAGCGGGGTCGTCGTCAAGGCGCTCCCGCTCTGCAGGCAGGCTGCGCCCCACCCGCCTTCAGCTCACGACGGCCTCGTCGGTTCTCTTGTCGCCCTTGTTGTCCACCCAGCTGACCGCGATCTTGTCACCGGCCTTGGCGCCCTTGACCACGAACTGCAGGAACGGATTCTTCGACACCGACGCGCCCCATTGCGCGGCCAGCACCGGTTTGCCGTTATGTGTGGCCGTCACCTCCTGGATGAACCAGGCGGGAATCGTCTTGCCGGCGCTGTCCTTGCGCTGGCCGGTTTCCATTTCGTGGCTCATCAGCACCCGCACGGTGGTCTTGTCACCGGCGGCCTGGGCCCGGATGCGCATCGGATCTGCCATGTCAATGCTCCTGGTCTCGTCTCAACCGCCACAGCCACCCAGGGTGACCTTCACTTCCTTCTGCGCGAACAGCACCTTGCCGTCGCCCATCATCGCGACCGCGTAGACGTTGCTCGACTGCCCCATCTTCACCCGGGTGGAGAAGTTGGCCTCCACCGCGTCGCTCACGTCGAACACCGCCGACAGCACGTTGGGGTTCTTCTCCACCAGCAGCAGCAGCTTCTTCACGCCGGGCAGCGCACAGGCGCAGCCCAGCGGCACGACGGCGCCGTTCTCGGCGATGTCGGGGCCGGTCAGGGCGACATCCTTGCTTTCGGCGGGAGCACCGCCGCCCATCGCCTTGACGGCATCGGCCATGCTCTTGGCGTCGAACGCCGCCTGGGCCCAGGCGGCCCGCGCCGGACTCGGCAGCAGCCCCGCGGCGGCCAGCATGGTGGCCACAGCCGCGCCGTGTCCGAGCATCTCACGTCTCGTCTGCATCGACATGTCTCCTGGTGGGGCCGCACGGCGCTCGCGAACAGCGAGGCCGCCGGCTGGGTGCCTGCCGGCACCGGATCAGGTCGCGATGGTCCATGGCTTGAGTGACTTTCCACATCACCCAGATGGGCTATCGACCATCACCCATTGCGGTAATGGTACTTGCACGAAGGCGCCGCCGCATCCGAAGCCGGGTGTCACCCGGCTTCGCACTCGACGAAGCGCACCGCCAGCGCCGGGGGCAACGGACAGTCGAGCAGCCGAGCCGCGATGCGCAGCGCCTCCGCCGCGACTTCGCCGAGCTGACCGCCCGGCGACAGCGCCACCGCGGCATCGACCCAGCGCCGCACCAGCACCGGCCGCAGCATCCACGGCAGCGACTGCACGTCGCGCAGGGCGGTCACCAGCGCGTCGATGTCGGGCAGCTCGCGCGTCGCACCCACGTCGGGCCAGGGTTGCATGACCTCGGCCCACCAGCGCTCGCCGCTGGCCTGCACGCCGGAGATCACATCGAGATCGATCTCCGGCGACGGCACCAGGCGCGACAGAAAGGCGCTGAACTGTCCGATGCGACGTGCCGTCTCGGTGGCCAGACCCTCGAGATCGACATCTGCCGCGGCCGGCAATGCCAGCGCGCGGTCGTCACCCAGTGCGTGGCGGATCGCGAGCCAGCGCAGGCGGTCGAGCGCGTCGGTGCGCCCGTCGGCGGCCATCAGGCGCCGCGCGGCGCGCAGCAGTTGCTGCCGCTGCTCCATCGGCCCCTGCGCCACCCGGCGCGAGAAGAACTCGATCCACGGCAAACGCTCGCGCGGGTCGATCGCCAATGCCTCGTCGCGGATCGCTTTTGCACCGGGCGTGGTGTCGCACTCCTGCTTCCACACCGAGCGCTCGCGTTTGCGGCCGGGGCTGAGCAGCAGCGCGAGCACGGCGGCATGCAGTTGCCCCGGCCCGGCGATCTGCGCCCAGCGTGCCCGACGCTGCGCCAGCGCCACCGGGTCCGGCTCCGGGGGAGAAACGGGCATCGCTGCTGCAGTGCCCACCGGCGGCACGGCGGGTTCCGGTGCAGCCGGCGGCGTGGGTTTGTCGGGTTCGGGCATCAGAACGATCCGGCCGATTCGAAACGGAACACCGGCACCAGCAGGCTGGTCGGAAACTGCTGGATCGCCGCGTTGTAGCTGCGGCAGGCCTGGTTGAAGCGCTGCCGCGCCTGCAGCAGGTGCGGGCCGGCCTCGAACAGCACCAGCAGCTGCGCCGCCACATCCTCGTGCGTGGCCAGCGGCTCGTCGGCCTGCACCTGATTGAGCAGCCGCGCCACGGTGGCCCCCAGCGCATCTTCCGCCGCCTGCAGCGTGGCCACCGAGGTCGCGCGTGCCGGCTTGCCGCGCACCGACATCGCGGCCGTCTGCAGCTGGTGCTGTGCCGCGGCCAGCGCGTCGAGCGTCGCGCGGCCGGCGGGCCAGAGCTCCCACAACTGCTTGGCCAGCGCGATCAGCGCGGCGTCGCGCCGTGCCAGCAACGCGTCGACCTGGCTCCACGCCTCGGCGATGGCCGCACGCAGCCCGACGACGCGGTTGTGCGCGCCGACCATCCAGAAACCCATCACGGCCAGGCCGATCGCGATCCACCAGTTGCCGCTGCTCATCGAGAAGTCCTCCCGAGCGCGGCGCAGGCGCTCATCCGCGCCGCTCACCATTGCCGAGCACGACCCACTTCAGCGACGTGAGCCCCTCCAGGCCCACCGGCCCGCGGGCATGCAGCTTGTCGGTGGAGATGCCGATCTCGGCGCCGAGGCCGTACTCGAAGCCGTCGGCGAAACGCGTGCTCGCATTGACCATCACACTGGCCGAATCGACCTCGCGCAGGAAGCGCATCGCGTTGGCATGGTCGCGGGTGAGGATCGCATCGGTGTGGTGCGAGCCGTAGCGGTTGATGTGCGCGATCGCCTCGTCGAGGCTCGCGACCAGTTTCACGCTGATGACCGGCGCCAGGTACTCCTCGGCCCAGTCGGCCTCGGTGGCGTCGGCCAGGTCGGCGCCGCGGACGGCGGAAAGCATCTGCCGGGCCGCGGCGTCGCATCGCATCTGCACGCCTTTGGCGGCGAACACGGCGCCGATGCGCGGCAGGAAGGCGGGGGCCTGCGATTCGTGCACCAGCAGCGATTCGGCGGCATTGCAGGGGCTGAACTTCTGCGTCTTGGCGTTGTCGGTCACGGCCAGCGCCATCTCGAGGTCGACCTCGGCATCGACGTACACATGGCAGTTGCCGTCGAGATGCTTGATGACCGGCATCTTCGCTTCGGCGGCCACGCGCCCGATCAGGCTCTTGCCGCCGCGCGGGATCATCACGTCGACATGCTCGTGCATGCCGAGCAGACAGCCCACGGCAGTGCGGTCGGTGGTGGCCACGAGCTGCACCGCCTCCTCCGGCAGTGCGGCTTCGCGCAGCGCACGTTGCACCAGCGCGGCCAGGGCCAGGTTCGATCGCAGGGCCTCCGAACCGCCGCGCAGGATCGCGGCATTGCCGCTCTTGATCGCAAGCGAGGCCGCCTCGATCGTCACGTTGGGCCGGCTCTCGTAGATCATGCCGAACACCCCGAGCGGCACGCGCATGCGGCCGACCTGGATGCCGCTCGGCTGGCGCTTGAGCTCGAGAATCTCGCCCACCGGGTCGGGCATCGCGGCGATCTGCTCGCAGCCCTCGGCCACGGTGGCGATGGCCTTGCCGTCGAGCTTGAGCCGATCGGCCAGCGGTGCCGCGAGCCCGGCCCGCGCAGCCGCGTCGAGATCGTGGCGATTGGCCTGTTGCAGGGCCTCGGCCTCGCCGCGCAGCAACCGGGCCATCCCTTGCAGCGCGGCGTTGCGCGCGGCCAGCGGCGCACGCGCCATCGCGCGGCTGGCGTCGCGCGCAGCAGCGCCCAGATGGGCCATATAGGCGGGAATGTCGGTCGGCGTCATCGAAGCTGCAATTCTCGCACCGGGGGCGGCCGGCGTCAGCGTGACGGAGCGGGAAAGCCGCGGATGATTCCGGACCGCGCGTCAGAAGCGCGACAGCAGCGCCAGCCACAGCGGCGCCGTGGCCGTGAAGGCGAGCGTCGAGACGACGATCGCTGCGGTCGCCTCGGCTTCGCCGCTGCGGTAACGCTGGGCAAAGATCAGCGCGTTGCTGCCGACCGGCATCGCGGCCATCATCACCACCACCGCCAGCGCGGTGCCGGCCAGCCCGAAGCCCCAGTGCGCGACGGCCAGCACCAGCGCCGGCATCGCCAGCAGCTTCAATGCCGACAGCACGAGGACCGCCCGCGACGGGACGCGCGTGCCGTAGTGCTCCAGCGACAGGCCGATCAGCACCAGACACACCGGCACCACGGCGGTGCCGAGCATCGCGAGCAGCTCGTCGATGAGCTCAGGTAGCGTCAGCCCGGTGGCATTGAAGGCCAGCCCCGCCAGCAGCGGCAGCACCACCGGATGCACCACGGTGTTGCGCACCGTGCTGCGCAGGGTGTCGGCCAGCGCCTGCGCCGGGCTCGCCTGCGCCAGATCGTGCTCCACCAGCAGCGTCAGCACGGTCAGCAGCGTCAGCCCGTGCAGGCTCACCAGCGTGAGATGCAGGCCGAGTCCGGCATCGCCGAACAGCGCGGCGGCCAGCGGGATGCCCAGCTGCACCGCGTTGCCGTAGACGACCGTGATCGCCCGCGCACTGGCGCGCGCCGCGTCGCCGGCGCGGCGCGCCGCGCGGCGCTGAAACGCATACACCGCCAGCAGCAGCAACACGCTCGGCACGAAGAAGGCACCCAGCGTGCGCCACGGCAGTGCAGCGAGATCGAGTCGCGCCGCGGTGCGAAACAGCAGCGCCGGCACGAAGATCGTGAAGGCGATCGCGCCGAGCAGTCGCGCCGCGTCGCCTTCGCCGAGCCAGCGCCGCCGGCCCGCCAGCCAGCCGAACGCGACGACGATGAACATCGCCGCGAGCTTCTGGAAGATCAGCGCGGTCACCGGACGTCCCTCCGCACGGCGCGCCGGCAGCGCCGCGCGCGGGCCTCACTTGCGACCGTAGCGGGCGCTGAAGCTCGCCTGACCGAGCTTGTTGGCGTTGATCATGAAGCCGATCAGCGCCGCGGTGCCGTCGGCCGGCGCCTCGATCTTCTCGGTCTTCAATGCATAGACGGTGAAGATGTAGCGGTGCGGCTTGTCGCCCTTGGGTGGGCAGGCGCCGCCGAAGCCCGGCGCGCCGAAGTCGGTGCGGCCCTGCACCGCGCCGTTGGGCAGGCCCTTGCCGTCGGCCGCGCCGGCGCCTTCGGCCAGCATCGTGGAGGCGGCCGGAATGTTGTAGACCACCCAATGCCACCAGCCGCTGCCGGTGGGCGCATCGGGGTCGTACACGGTGACGGCAAAGCTCTTCGTGCCCTTGGGCGGGTTCTTCCACTCCAGCGCCGGCGACACGTTCTTGCCGGTGCAGCCGAAGCCGTTGAACACCTGCGCCTCGGTGAGCATGCTGCCGGGCTTGATGCTGGGGCTGGCGAGCGTGAAGCCGCCCGCGGCATGTGCCGGCGCGGCGGCCAGCAGGCCGGCCAGGGACAGGGCGGTCGCGGTGCGGATCAAGGTGGTTCTCCTCATGGGCTCGCGAAGGCGGACATCATGCCGCAAACGGCGATGGCCCCTCACGGCGCAGACGGCG